>NZ_JBEOPP010000012.1:0-106944 GCF_040310185.1 Shewanella sp. T24-MNA-CIBAN-0130
AGAGTGTAATTTGTTTCATGGGGCTATGATGATCCCATTTGGGACAAAATCAAGCATTTTCAATGATCACGGGTATAGAACGGATGCTGGAAGACTCTTTAACGATATTTCTGACAATGCCGGTAACTTGTTCAAGCGAGAAGCCTTGGTTTTCAAGGTTGCTTAATTTTTTAAAATCTTTATCAATTTGGGTTTGAAAGGTTTCGGTGTCTGAATTAGTGTCTTTGAGTGACTGAGATAATTCACATACCATCGCATCAAGATTTTTACGCATTTCACGTACATTGAGCTCAACCGGGTCCGCCACATGCTTACGATATAATAATTCACTGGTTACTGGTGAACAGGTTTGATTCTGTTTGACCGCAATATCTAACTCTTGGTTGAGTAACGGGTTCTGTTCGCCCACGTAAGCATACCAAAGCGCGTAGTTTGTCGGCGTGGTGGGTATTCTATATTTTAACATTAACGGAACTGCTTTTTTCAAATTGGCTGCAGCGGTTTGCAGTAGAGTGTTCGACATTAAGTGCCTCATGAACCGGGCTAAGAAAAGACTTTGAAAAAATCTACAATTGAGTTGAATATAACAAGAATAACGTGGTTTGTACTATGGCATTATCACGAGAGATGTCACAAAAAAAGCATCCTAAGATGCTTTTGGGGGGACTCGAGTGATATTAAAACACGTAAGAGACCGCAAACATTGGGCCGGTAAAGCTGTAATTAATATTGTAATCAAAAGTACGTTGTTCAATATTACCGACATTACGTGTCTTTTTGATAGTGACATCGACATCATAATAGTTGTAAGCCAGTTTTATTGACCAGTTATCACAAAATTTAGCTTCAACACCTAAACGGACATCGACTAATGATCCATCGACATCATCATATTTGAGGGCAAAATACTGTGCGTGTGCATCAAATGTCCAGCCAGGATAAAACTCGTAAGAGCCGTAAACACCAATGTCTGGTAATGGCGCCGTGAGCGTTTCGTCTACAACTTCTGGCGTGGCTACCGCATTGGTGCATAAACTGCTTAAGCTTGAATCTGGGACGCAAATACCGATAGTGCCTTTAAAGGCTGTTTCGATAAACATGGCATGTAAACCGACTGACACCCCAACTGCGTAATGAGTACCTTGCCAGATGTCATAACCATAACCAATGCGTAGAATATCAATATTGAGTTCGGTACTCAGTTTCGAGCCAGTTTCAATGAGGTAATCTTTGCCGTCAATATCTTCAAGGATAAAATCTTGCGATACTGTTTCTGTGTCTGCTTTGCGATCCAACGATTTCCAATCAATATAAATGCTATGACGTTGGTTGAAAGAGAAAGTAAATTCAAAGTAGGGTAAATATTGTTCTTCAGCTAGTAGAAGTTCATCTTCAAAATCAATTGGGAATGTCCCGCCTGTTTTAGGGCTTGTTGCGATGAAGTTTGAATCAGAATTAGCATAGAATATACCGATATCGAGGGTATAATTGTCAGTTGAGCTATCAGTTGATAGATCCGTCTCTGCCAAAGCGGCACGAGTACCGAATATCAATAACACTATACAAAAAAAAGATCTTATCATTGAAACTCCGCATTTATTTTTCTATATCACAGGATATACGTCTCATATAATGCTGCTGTCGAATTTATGACTTAATCTAATCTGCGCCGATAACTAAAATCAGGGCATCAAATACAGAGTTATAAACATTAAGTTAAATAAATGGGACAAATTCTTCAGTGGGTATACTAGCACTTTGTTACTAAATGTGAAGTATTTGTATAAGATTATTGCGCTAAATCATGTTTTCGGACGTAGTTTGATCTTAAAGGCATAAAATAATCGTTTCGGCGACAGAGTGAGATGTAGCGAGGGCGCCAGAGCATTGACGTTAACTGCGGTGAGTGACAATTATGTGACAAAACAAAAAAAGTAGAGCAATATATTGACTCTACCTTTTGGCTATTGTAGCGCAAATGTTAAAACTGTGAGAGGTTGCTTTAACCGTTAAAATAGGATTTATTCTGGCTCATCGGTGTCAGAAACATCCTCTTCAACATCGTCAAATTCAACTTCAATTTCAACTTTAGCGCTGGCTGGCGTGTTAATAGTCCCTAAAACCGCATAAAACGGTTTCCCTTTTGCTAGACGACAATACTTAGACCACAATAACTCCATTGGTGTTGTTGCGGGTAAAGTACCTTGTATAACGCTAATAAATTGGTCTTCGTCGACATTACGAGGTAATTGTGATCCATCGACTAAATTTTTCATTGCTTGACCATGTTGTTCAAGCAAGTCAGCCTCCTTGCTGGTAAAATCACCACAACGCTTAAATCCTTTTGGAAAATTTGCATCATCATAGAAACGTTTAGTCGATTGGAAACTGTTGCTGTGACCATTGGTGTTAGCATCAATACCCTGTTTAGCATTGATAAATGATTGCTCAGACATGGCTAATACCTTCTAGATTATGAGATATAAAGATTTGCAACTGGAGTATTGGCTAGTATTATCATTTTTTAAATCAAAATATTTTGTCCCTAATGGTAAACAATTTTTATGGATACAGATTTATTAAAAACCTTCTTAGAAGTGTCTCGCACTCGGCATTTTGGTAAAGCGGCTGAAAATCTTTACCTAACCCGAAGCGCTGTCAGTTTTAGGATAAAACAGCTAGAAAATATTTTGGGGATAGCGCTATTTGAACGTTTGCGTAACAATATTCAGCCAACCCCCGCAGGCGAAAGAATGCTTGGCCATGCTGAAGCGGTGCTTAATGCTTGGGAAAGAGCAAAACAAGATATTATTTTAAATCAGCAGCACAGTGCCCAGTTGGCTTTGTCTGCTGGGGATAATATTTGGGATGCGTTTTTACAAGGTTTGTTACAACCATTACATTTACGCTTGGAAGGCGTGGCCTTAAGAACTGATGTCTTGCCGGCATTGGTAATGACTCGCCAACTTATTGAGCGCACCTTAGACATTGCGATTACTTTCGATCCGCCAAAGCTTGATGGGGTCACATTAGTTAAGCTTGCTCAAATCAAATTGTATTTAGTGTCCAAACAACAGGGGATCACGCTTGATCAAACACCTTCTTTACCTTATATAAAAGTAGACTGGGGTACCGCGTTTAATATTACTCATGCTCAAGATTTTACTATGTTGCCGTTACCGGTATTGCATACAAGTTCTGCCCGTATGGCATTGGATTTTATTCTCAATAATGGTGGGTGCGCTTTTTTACCTGAAGCTCTCATTCGACCTTTTTTAGACAATGGCACCTTATATAACGTGGATGATGCACCATGTATCTATCGACATGTGTATGCGGCTTATTGGGCCAAAAATGAAAGAATTTCTTATATTGAACAAGCCATTTCAATTTTGAAAACTGATAAATGCGCTGATTAATCTTTGCTTGGCTGTTATTAAAACAGTAATGGCCAAATAATGATGCTCCAGGTGAGCGCGCACAATACTAAACTGATAAATACTGCTGCAGAAGCGATGTCTTTTGCCTGACCACTGAGAGGGTGGATCTCATCACCAATACGATCAACAACGGCTTCAATAGCTGAGTTCAACAATTCGACAATCAATACAATTAACACGGTCATGATAAGCAAAATACGCTCAGGTGTGCTGATGTTGATCAACAGTACAATGGGTAACATTATGCAAGCAAGCACGGTTTCTTGCCTAAATGCCGCTTCATTTTTCCACGCGGACATCAGACCTTTCATTGAAAATCCCGTAGCCCGAAAAACGCGTTTTAGACCGTGATTATTCTCTGGTTTCATTTTGTTAATTATCTTTTGGGTTTTATTTGCGTAGATTGTAACATTCCGTTCATATGCTTCCAGTAGTAATTTAATCTCAGTTCGGAATAATAAAAGGTTATCAAACAGCTCTTTGTCCTGGTATCTGCGTTGCATTGACTTGCAATAGGTACACTATTATCGCGTCAATCCGTTTTGTTAGTAAAGCAAATGACAAGTTTGATATGAATTAGGTGAAAGAGTTTGCGCTTAGCTTACCAACCCCACGTCTTAGCCTGAGTTGAGGTTGATTTAACCTTAATGATGTGTCGCAGGGAAAAGAAAACACCTATTTTAGTAAGTTCATGATGGCCTCATCACGGGTCAATGGGTATCAGAGTAGGCTGTAGCATTGATTGGATAATTCTGCTGTTTGTACTAGGCTTTAATATATTCAATTTAACAACGATAGGATCTCGATAAGTACGAATTTGTGGTTTTATCAAAGGTACGATTATGTATTAAAAGGTTTTTATTGGTATGACTTGGAAAGCGCTTTGTGGCCAATAAGTACAACTTATCGAGGATCAACATAATTTTTCAACGAAAGCGAAATAAACATTATATGGATTTAATTAAAAGCAAGGATTGCATATGCGTAGGATACCCACTCTTTTATTTTCGCTGATTGTTGCACTGTATTGTTTACCTACAAACAGTGAAGTTTTATCCACACCGCCCATTCAGTTAGCAACTCAATATCAACAAGACACAGTGGTGGCTGAGTATTTAGTGAGTGAAAAACTAGATGGCGTTCGAGGCTATTGGGATGGTAGTAACATGCTGACTCGTAGCGGCAGAAAAGTGGCTTTACCTGCGTCGTTTACTCTTGGCTTTCCTCATGTGGCCATTGACGGTGAACTATGGTTAGGTCGAAATCGTTTCGAGCAGATTTCTGCGTTGGTTCGACGTCAACAAGTACCCGATCAAGAATGGCAGGAGGTAAGGTTTATGATGTTTGACTTACCACAGCATCCAGGGCCCTTTAGTGAACGTTATTCTGCGATGAAAATGATGGTAGAACAAACCGCTTCCACTCATCTACAGGTTATTAAGCAGGAAACTGTGGCTTCAACCGAAGCACTGTTTACGATACTAGATGGCGTTGTTAATGCTGGTGGGGAAGGGTTAATGTTACATTATCAGCAAGCTCATTATGTAGTGGGGCGCAGTGAGTATATTATTAAACTAAAGCCCAAGTATGATGCTGAAGCTGTGGTGATTGGCCATACTCAAGGAAAAGGTAAGTATCGAGGTAAGCTGGGCGCTCTGGTGGTAAAAACGCCCGCGGGATTGGTGTTTAATGTTGGCAGTGGTCTAAGCGATAAACAACGAGAAAATCCACCCTTGGTGGGGTCGATAATTACTTATCAGTATCTAGGGTTTACTCAAAAAGGGACGCCAAGATTTGCCTCCTTTTTACGAGAAAGGCCGTCACAATAACATGTCATATTCATTCAACCACTGTGACATGTTGAGCCGCGAGTTAATGTAAAGCTCAAATGAACAAGGCTAAGTGATGAAAAATGCGCTTAAGGTATAGGCCCCAGAGTCAGTGATGAATTGAAACTGGAGATAATGGCGGTTATAAATGATGGATGATAAAGATCTTTTAAATGTAAACTCCGTCCTCTTTGTATGTATGGGCAATATTTGCCGTTCACCGACGGCAGAGGCGGTATTTAGGCAGCAAATAAAACACTACCCACTTCAGCTGGAAATCGATTCTGCTGGTACTATTGCCTATCATCAAGGTCATTCTCCTGACCGGCGCAGTATTATTGCTGGTAATAAGCGCGGACTTGATTTTTCGGGAATGAAAGCACGACAGGTGATAGACACCGACTTTGAACGATTTGATTTAATTCTAGCAGCAGATTTTGTTAATCTAGCTGATTTGACCGAACGATGTCCTGCCCATTTGCGTTATAAATTACAGTTGATGTTAAGCTTTGGTGATTCGTTAGTCGAAGAAGTACCGGATCCATATTATGGTGGTGAAAGAGGGTTTGAGATGGTTATCGATTTGCTAGAAGCCAGTTTAATGGCATTGGCGATAAAGCTAGCTTCACGTTGAAATATTATTGCGTCAGCAACGTTCTCTTCAATGACGAGGTCGACATTCAGTTGACGACCTAGTCCATTTATTGTGCTTAATCGTTATAACGTTTACCGGAGCGTTTAAGTTTCTCTTGTTCTATTTTCTGCTGTTTAATGAGTTCTTTCTCCGCTAATTTACGTGCAACTTCCTCTTTTTCTACTTCAGCCATGGCTGGGGTTTCAAGGCTTAATAGGCCGATTTTCCCTGAGCGGTATTCATGTAGTAATAGTTCAGATACTTTATGGTAATCAACTCGTGCGCCAGGGCGAAGTGCTCCGCGAGAACGACTGATAGCTTCAAGTAATTCGATATCGCTGGCTGGTAGCGATTGAAGCTTATAACGTTCGCAAATTTCGTCAGGATAGGCTTTAAGGAAATAGCCTGCAGCAAACATGGCCACATCTTCGTATTCCATTGCGGTATCTTTAATTGCACCAGTGACAGCAAGGCGATAGCTACTGGCTTCATTGTCCACTTTTGGCCATAAAATGCCCGGAGTATCCGACAGTACGATTCCGTTACGCAAGTTAATACGTTGCTGACGTCTTGTGACTGCAGGTTCATTACCTGTTTTGGCTATAGTGCGACCCGCTAAGGTATTAATAATCGTTGATTTACCGACGTTAGGTATGCCCATGATCATGGTGCGGATGTCTTTTTCCATGATGTCACGGTGTGGCACCAGCTTACGGCAAAGATCTGGAATGCTTCTTACCATAGCGGGTTGTAACGTTGTGATTGCTGATGCCTGAACGCCTTGTTCACGTTCTAAGTATTCAATCCACTGAGCCGTGACCTCAGGATCCGCTAAATCAGACTTATTGAGTAATTTAATACAGGGTCTATCACCACGTAGTTGTGACACCATTGGGTTTTCACTGCTGTAGGGAATACGTGCATCGAGCACTTCAATAACGAGATCCACTTGAGGCATTGCCTCCTCGATCTCTTTACGTGCTTTGTGCATGTGTCCTGGATACCACTGAATTGCCATGATGTTGCCTTATAAATCGGAAAATAAATACAATATATACAAAAGTGATATTCTACCTCGTTAGCCGATTAAATACATAAAAAAAGCGCCGGAAGGCGCTTAGTATCGTCGTAAAATGAAGTCTTAATGCTTAAATAAGGCCTAATTCCCGTAATCTTTCCTTTAAATAGCTGTCAGCAGTATAACGGTCTGATAACACCACTTCTGGATTGGGGTGCAAAAACAGCGGTAATGAGATCCGCGATTTAGTTTTGTCAGTCCCTTCAGGGTTTATCACTCTATGGGATGTTGATGGAAAATAGCCGCCAGATGCTTCTTGGAGCATGTCACCGATATTAATGATAATACTACCAAAATCACTAGGTACATCTATCCATTCACCTTCTTTGGTGAGAACTTGTAAGCCTGGTTCATTGGCAGCTGGCAACAGAGTGATCAAATTTATGTCTTCATGTGCAGCCGCTCTAATTGCGCCCATTTCCTCATCTCCTTTCATCGGAGGATAATGCAGAATACGCAACAATGTTTGTTGGCTCTTTGCGATCATGTCGGGCAATGGAATGCTATATTTAGCGGCGACTTCAGCTGGGGTATATTGTTCAATCCAACTCAGTAGTTCAGTTGCTAATGTATTTGCGTGTTCGTAGTAGGCAATAATATTTGCTTTTAACGACTCAGGAATACGTCCCCTAGGATAGACATGATAATATTCTTTGATATCTTTTACGTTGTTGCCTTTGGCGGTTTCAGAAATCGATGCGGGAAAGAATCCATCGTGTGTTTCTGGTGTAAACAAAAAGTCATGTTTTTGTTCAGACTGAAAAAAGTTGTACCATTCTTGATAAATATCTTCGACAAGTTGCTTTTGAATAGGGTGGTTAGATAATACACCAAAGCCTGTTTGTTGAAGCGATTCAACAAAACGCTCAGCACTATCAGGTGCTAGGTAATCAATTGTATTTAGTTTCATTTTGTATTTCTTATTAGTGTGTTGACCCACCGCTAATGGTAACCTTAGTCACACTTTGTCGCAATTATTTGCGTGTCATCATATTATTTGATTGAACTGATGCCGCGGATTTCACGTATTCTTTATTTAAGCGACAAGTAAACTCAATGAGAGCAGACAATGAATAAACTAACCGAATTTGAACAGTACGTTATCGAGCAAAAGGGCACTGAACGTCCCTTTAGTGGCGAATTTGTCGATCATGATGCTCAAGGTGTGTATTTGTGTAAAAAATGCGATGCACCACTTTATAATAGTGAATATAAATTTAATGCACATTGTGGCTGGCCCGCATTTGATGATGAGATTGAGGGAGCCGTAAAGCATACACTCGATGCTGATGGTCATCGAACCGAAATTACCTGTGCCCAATGTGGTGGCCATTTAGGCCATGTATTTGAAGGTGAACACCTAACGGATAACAATATTCGTCATTGTGTGAATTCTGTGTCGATGATTTTTAAATCCTCTGATGAGTTAACTCAATCAAGTTTGGCAACGCCTTCTTACGAAAAAGCGACTTTTGGCGCGGGTTGCTTTTGGTGTGTTGAAGCCATTTTTGCTCAGCTTAATGGCGTGCAAAGTGCGACTTCAGGTTATTGTGGCGGTGATGCTAAAGATGCCAATTATGATGCGGTGTGTTCTGGTAAAACAGCACATGCAGAAGTCATTCATATTGAGTTCGATTCGGCCGTTATTCAATATGAAACACTGCTTAGCGTGTTATTTGAAAGCCACGACCCCACCACACTTAACCAACAGGGTAATGATAAAGGCCCACAGTATCGGTCGGTAATTTTTACTCATAACAGTGCTCAAATAGATGCCGCCAACCGATTTATTAATCGGTTAACGGAACAACAAGTTTGGTCTAGGCCGATAGTGACCGAAATCAGTGCGTTCGACACGTTTTACCCCGCTGAAAGCTATCACGATGACTACTTTGCTAAAAATGGGCAACAGCCTTACTGTCAGTTAGTCGTTAAGCCTAAATTTGATAAAGTCATGAGTAAATTTGCTGATAAACGTAAAGTATAAACCAATGGGTTTGTTGTGCTGAAAGAACGGGATAAACAGATAAAAAAAGGGGGCATTGATTATTCAATGGCCCTTTTTTTGTATTACAGTTATGTCCGGAAATGTGTTTACACTTTTAGGTCGAGACAATTTTTTCAATAAAAAAGCCATGCTTAGCATGGCTTAATCAACAATAGGGCTTAGTTAGCCCTATTTAGCGTTACTCTCCAGGGCGAGTCATATCAGCTGATGCACTGTTATTCATTGCTACTTTCGGAGCATTGGTTTCAGTTGCTTGTGCTTGATAAGTACGTCCTTGAGGTACGGCCTTCTGTTCACGGACATCTACGGTAGGTTTAGTCGTGTCAGATGACACCATAGAACCAAAGCGACTTGTTTTCACCGGTGCTTTTGCTGCTGTGGCGACATCAGCAGAAACGATTGCTGGCGCAACTTCTTTTGCCGCTGCCGGCTTAGCTTGACGGACAATAGCCGCAGGCTTAGCCGTCGGGGCTGATGCATTGGCTGCAACCGCTTTATCTTGTTTGCTGCTCACTGCAGTTGTTTTCTCTGTTTCTGCAGTATCGGCGACTGGCGCTTGTACAGCTGGAACAGCAACAGGCGTTTTAGCAACTTCAACGGCCGCTTTATCTTCGGCTACTTCAGGAGCTTTTACTACCGGAGGTGTTTGAGGTACTTCCTCTTTAGCCTCTGGCTTGTCAGCAACAACAATCGTTGGCTCGACATCAGCCTTGGTCACTTCAGCCTTGTTAGCGTCAGTCTTCACCATTTCCACAGCCGTACTAACTGTTTCAACAACAGCCTCAGTAACAGGGGCATTATCCTGGGTTTGATTTCTGCTTAGCTCAGCGTCTAATTGCTTCTCTAGCTCATCATTAGGAGTGAAAACGGCTTGCTGCGTTGAACCGGATTCATCATCACGACGACGACGTTGACCAGCAGCACGTAGATGACGAGGACTGCGACGGCTTCGACGTTGACCTTCACGACCTTCAGCTTTGGTGTCATCGGTTTCATTTTCTGATGCGGTATCTTCAGTGTCAGTGCTTGACTCATCCGTTTCATTGGCAACATCAGCATTAGCAACGACAGTTTCACTGTTAGTGTTAACATCGGCTTCAATTGCTTCCGCTTTACCTTCAACGACATCAGTCGTGTCGGTGTTAACTGGCTCAGTAGTCGTAACGTTTGTTACTTCAGTCGCTTGAGTGATAACGCTCTCTGCTGGTGTTTCAGTCGTTTGTTCAGTTTTCTCTTTACGAGGTTGACGACGACTACGCGGCGGTCTCGTTTCTGATGTTTTATCCTCAGATACTTTTGACTCTACGGCTTTAGCTTCAGATGTTATTACATCGACTGATTGGTCACTTGATTCATTAACATCGGTTGCTGATAATGCTTCATTCTGTTCGCTTTCAATACGCACTTTACGACGTAAGTTACGACGCTGGCGACGTTCACGAGCAGCTTCTTGCTTTGGAGACTTTTCTGTAGTGACTTTACTGTCTGTTGCTTTAGTTTCTGTTGCTTTTGATTCTGTTACTTTGGTTTCATTGACTTGTAATGGCTTGTCAACTTTTTCATTTCTCGGCTTGTTTTTTGCGTTGTCGTCTTGACCTGTGTTTCTGCTATTACGTTCATTACGCTTATTTTGAGGACGAGCCTCTGTGCCTTCTTTTGATTTGTCGCTGTCATTGCGCTGACGGCGGCTATCATTACGACTGTCATTACGCTTGTCATTACGGTTAGTACTGTCGTTACGTGTGTCATTACGACGAGTGTTACGACGGTTACTCGTCGGCGCATTTTCTTTGGTTTGCGGTACCGCTTTGGTGTCTTTGACCTCAGCTTCATTAGCAGAAAACAAGGCACTAACCGCTGAGGCCATCCGAGCGAATAATCCTGGCTGACTAGGTGCTGCTGCCACAGGGGCGGTATTTACAGGTGTTACTTTTACAGCCGGTTTTGCGGTGTCTTCTGCTGCTTTTTGAGGGGCGGTGAAGCCTTTTAATGCAGGCTCTGGAGACGCTGCGCGCTCAAGTTTACGAGGCTCATACAGATTTGCGGCAGGTTGCTCAACACGCTTGTAGCTTGACTCAATGACTTCATCATCACTTTTGCGACGAACCATTCGGTAATCCGGAGTCTGCATGTGTGCATCAGGGATAATGTACACTTCAACTTGGTGGCGTTCTTCAGTAATACGGATCGTTTTACGTTTTTCATTTAATAAGAATGCCGCCACATCAACAGGCACAATGGCTTCGATTTGTGTGGTGTTTTCTTTAATGGCTTCTTCTTCCATTAAACGCAAAATAGACAGTGCTAAAGATTCGGTACTGCGAATAGTGCCTTGGCCATGACAACGTGGGCATATATGTGCTGCGGACTCTTCAAGTGAAGGGCGCAAACGTTGGCGTGACATTTCCATCAAACCAAATCGTGAAATACGGCCTAACTGCACGCGAGCTCGGTCATGGTGTACTGCATCACGTAAACGGTTTTCAACTTCACGCTGATGGCGTACTGGTGTCATATCGATAAAGTCGATAACCACCAAACCACCTAAGTCACGAAGACGTAATTGACGTGCAATTTCATCTGCTGCTTCTAGGTTGGTGTTTAAAGCTGTTTCTTCGATATCGCCGCCTTTTGTTGCGCGGGCAGAGTTAATATCGATAGAGGTTAATGCTTCAGTTGGGTCGATAACAATTGAGCCACCAGAAGGCAAGCGCACCTCACGTTGGAAAGCTGATTCAATTTGAGATTCGATTTGGAAGTGAGTAAATAGTGGCACTTCAGAATCGTATTGTTTCACGCGTTCAACAAAATCTGGGCGAACCAAACCAATATGCAGTTTAGCTTCTTCGAAAATGCGCGGGTGGTCGATAAGAATTTCGCCTACATCGCGACGTAAATAATCGCGAATGGCACGAACAATCACATTACTTTCTTGGTGAATTAAGAATGGAGCCGTTTTACTTTGAGCGGCTTCTTGAATCGCATCCCAGTGATGTTGAAGTACTTTTAAGTCCCACTTTAACTCTGTGGACTCTTTGCCTACTCCAGCAGTACGGACGATTAACCCCATACCGTTAGGCACTTCAAGTTCCGACATCGCCTCTTTAAGCTCGGTACGCTCATCACCTTCAATACGTCGTGAAATACCGCCAGCACGAGGGTTGTTTGGCATTAACACCAAATAAGAACCCGCAAGACTGATAAACGTCGTCAGTGCAGCACCTTTATTGCCACGTTCTTCTTTGTCGATTTGAACGATGACTTCTTGTCCTTCATGCACCACTTCTTTGATGTTAGGACGGCCTTGGAATGAATAACCTTTAGGGAAATATTCGCGACCAATTTCTTTCAGGGGTAAAAAGCCGTGCCGATCTGCGCCGTAGTCAACAAAGGCTGCTTCAAGAGAGGGTTCTACGCGGGTGATTTTACCTTTATAGATATTTGATTTTTTCTGTTCGTGACCAGGACTTTCAATGTCTAAATCATACAGTTCTTGCCCATCAACTAGGGCTACGCGCAACTCTTCTGATTGAGTTGCATTAATTAACATACGTTTCATGATGACGTGATTCTTCTAAATGAGGTCATCAAACAACACGATTTTTCTGCATTACGGGCCTGAATTAATCGGTATAACCTCACGGTTAGATCCAGGCAATTTAGGTGCTCATTACTGTAAAACGCAGTCTCTGCGTGTCGCATCCTATTTATGGCTTATTTTCTAATGTTTACAAAAACAAGGAATTGGTTGAGTTACAACCAACCCCATAAATTATGGTATTTTAATCCGTTAATGCCCAAGTCGAATCGGTTTGTTTGATAACAAGCTAAAATGTTGTTCGAATTTGGGGCGATTTACCACAGTTAAATTAAAATATTTATTGATTACTTACGGTTTAATTGTACAAACGGGTTTTGCCGTTTTTTTAGTAAATACAATTTGCAAATCAATGAGTTGCTACCGGTTAAGTTCATTTTTTTAACTGTTAGTGTTTCGCATTTGGTGAAAGTTGTGAACACTTTATCCACTGTTTACTCTCAACCTGTGGGCAAATATAGCAACAATCGTTATTTTCAGCAATCAAAAGCCAATATTCTTTCGTGTATTTATTTCAAGTCCGATGTGGCAATAGCCAAGCATTTACCAGATAAGGTACACTATTAGGGTTCCCACTATATGGCGCATCATGAATACTGAAACCACCCCCCAAGTTGAATACGTGACTATCGACGAAGATAATTTTGAACAACGAATCGATAATTTTTTGCTAACTAAATTAAAAGGTGTTCCCAAAAGCATGATTTATAGGATCGTGCGTAAAGGGGAAGTGCGGGTGAATAAAAAACGCATCAAGCCAGAATACAAATTGCAAATCGATGACATCGTTCGCATACCGCCGGTTCGAGTTGCAGAAAAAGATAATCGCAAAGCACCTTCGCCTAATTTATCTCGAGTGTCACAGCTCGAAGATCGCATTATCCACGAAGATAATCATTTAATTGTATTAAATAAGCCTGCCGGCATTGCGGTACATGGTGGTAGTGGTGTTGATTATGGTGTGATTGAGGGCTTACGCTCACTTCGCCCGCAACAAAAGTATTTAGAGTTGGTGCATCGTTTAGATAAAGATACTTCTGGCGTCTTGCTTGTTGCTAAAAAACGCAGTGCATTAAAACATTTGCATGAACAGTTACGCAGTAAAACCATGCAGAAAGATTATTTAGCCTTGGTGCGTGGCCAATGGCAAGCAAGTGATAAATCGGTCAAAGCGCCGTTGTTAAAAATTACCTTAAAGTCTGGCGAGCGTATTGTTCGAGTTAATAAAGAAGGTAAAGAGTCGGAAACGCGTTTCAAAATCATGCAGCGATACCAAGGGTGTACCTTGGTCAAGGCCAGTCCTGTGACAGGGCGTACTCATCAGATTAGGGTACATTGTCAATATGCGGGTCATTCTATTGCCTGTGATGATAAATACAGCGAGCAACAATTTGACGACAGCATGCGCGCATTAGGCTTAGATCGTCTGTTTTTACATGCGGCTGAGCTTAAGTTTACTCATCCTGAGAATAATGAAGTCACGCAAGTTAAGGCGCCTTTAGACCCAGTGTTACTTAGCACACTTGAAAAATTAAAAAGAATATAACATCCACAGCGGTGTGAAAATGAAGTAAGGAATGGTATTGAATATTCAACATAAAGCTTATGAACTGGTCATTTTTGATTGGGATGGCACGCTAATGGACACGATTGGTAAAATAGTGTCTTGCATGCAAAATGTAGCACAAGAACTCATTTTGCCTATCCCGTCTGAACAGCAAATAAGAGATGTCATAGGCTTATCTTTACCTAAAATTATGCCGATTTTATTTGCCGATCATCAAAACCATGAGCAAATTATTGATTGTTATCGTCGTCATCATGTTGCCAATGTGCACCCTACGCCTTTATTTGAGGGCGTTGAATCACTTATTCGCAGTTTACATGCTGGCGGTTATCAATTAGCGGTTGCGACGGGTAAAGGGCGAGAGGGTCTTGATAACGTATTGGCACGGACAGGCTTAGGCCAGTACTTTCATGCGACGCGCTGTGCCGATGACGCTGAAAGCAAACCGCATCCTGAGATGTTGTTTTCGTTATTGACTCATTTTGATGTTGCCGCAGATAGAGCCATTATGATTGGCGATTCAATCCATGACTTAACCATGGCCAAAAATGCTGGTATGGCGAGTATTGGTGTGAGTTATGGCGCCCATAATCAATCAAAATTGCAAGCGCTAAATCCGCGCGCGATTGTCGATAAGCCACTTGCGATACGTGATTATCTTTAACTATCTTGTGTTTATGATGATTGATAATTGAAATGCAGCAGCGTCGCACATAAGTGTTGCCGACGCTGTATTTCATTAACTTAAATAATTTTTAATTACCTCTGCGTTTATGCCCTGTCATTTTGTTAATCACTTACCCAATCACCCATCTTTATGCACAGAAATGTTAAATAATGCCGGTCAATATTTTAGACCAATATTATTTGATTGATTATTGGAGGCTTCGCTGAGTACATCAACACCATGCTGTGCCAGTAAATCGATAAGCCTAATTAATGGCAGACCAATTAAAGTATTAGGATCATCACCTTCTAAGCGGCTAAAGAGTGCGATTCCCAACCCCTCTACTTTAAAACTACCTGCGCAATATAATGGTTGTTCTTTGTCGATGTAGTAGCGAATTTGCGCTTCTGTTAACGATTTAAAGTGCACTGTAAAAGGTTCAACACACGACAACATGCGTTGATTATCACAATTAAATACAGCTAGACCGGTATAAAAAGTGATTGCTTGACCAGAAGCCGCGCTTAATTGAGCAATAGCATTTTCGATGTTATTTGGCTTACCGATAATCTGACCATTAATCATCGCGACTTGATCTGAGCCAATAATTAATTGTGGCACGGATGTTTGATCAATTAAGTTCGCTCCGGCTAATGCTTTTTGTTCAGCTAACCGTTTGACTAATGCTAATGCTGTTTCATCTTTTGCAGCAGTTTCATCAACATCAGGGTTAACGCAGTTAAAAGGCAGCATTAAGGTTTGTAATAATTGCTGACGAAAAGGTGAGGTTGATGCAAGTACTAGGTTGAATTTCATTGGCTTTTCTTCATTATTTTTAGGCTAATAACAGAATATTAGTCAGTTTACTGTATTCATCTAGGCAAATGGATCATTTTTATCGAGTAATGCTTGTGTGATGGAGTTGGGTTCGGTAAAATTTGCCAACTTTCAAACCTAATGCCGGATTAAAGAGTACCTAAAGTTCATTGTTAGGTGAGATTACCGTATTTTTACGGAAATTTTCTTTGACTCCAGCGTTTTCAAACTATAATATGCGCGCCTTATGCAAACAGTAAAGATACCGGTTTCAATTGATCCTATACGCGCAGCCTCTAGCGGCCTTCGTTATGAAGGTACCATTTTAGGTAAGCAACTAAAGCGATTAAGCGAGTTATGTACCGGCGACTGTTCCGACGTAGTTGTGTCGTTGGAATGTGGCGTCGATATACAGGGGATAGTCTACCTTCGCGGGAAGGCTGTGACGGAGCTCACTCTGCTATGTCAACGTTGTATGACACAAGTTACTACTGAGGTTACGGTCGACTTTTGTTTTAGTCCTTGTAAGACTGAGGCAGAAATCGATGAGCTCCCGGATGCGTATGACCCAATTGAGTGTAATGAGATTGGTGAATTACGTCTGCATCAATTGATTGAAGATGAATTGATAGTCGCTATGCCTATCATCCCGATGCACGATGATAATAATTGTAAGTCTGGATCGAAAGATGTAGTTGTAGGCGAGATCGAACCCGCTCATGAGGAGCGTGCAAATCCATTTGCAGTGTTAGAAAAACTGAAGAGCAAGTAATCGTAGGAGACAGGTCCAATGGCTGTACAAAAGAATAAAAAATCACGTTCAAAGCGTGGTATGCGTCGTTCACATGATTCATTGAGCACAGCTCAATTATCAGTAGATGCAACCAGCGGTGAATTACATCTACGTCACAACGTGACTGCTGATGGTTTTTACCGCGGTGTAAAGGTTATCAACAAGTAATTTGTTGCTAATCTAATGATAAATCTGACGCTTGCGTTAGATGCGATGGGGGGCGATCACGGCCCCCACGTGACAGTGCCTGCAGCCTTGCAGGCATTGAAATTTCACACATCTTTAAATATTATTTTGGTTGGTAATCAAACCGAAATAGAAAAATATCTACCTCAAGCTCACTCAACAGATCTATCCCGTATTGAAATAATCCATACCACTGAAGTCGTGACAATGTGCGATAAGCCCATTCATGCTTTGCGTTCACGTAAAAACAGTTCTATGAGAATTGCCCTTGAGCTCGTGCGCGACGGCAAAGCCGCTGCTTGCGTTAGTGCCGGTAACACGGGCGCATTAATGGCGATGGCTAAGGTGTTATTAAAAACCTTACCGGGTATTGATCGACCTGCACTTGTGTCTTGCTTACCCGCAATGACCGGAAAACCGGTTTATTTATTGGATTTAGGGGCTAATGTATCTTGTGACTCAGATACCTTATTCCAGTTTGCTATTATGGGGTCTGTATTATGTGAAGCTGTCCATAAGAAATCCCGTCCCAAAGTCGCTTTGCTTAATGTCGGCATTGAAGCGATTAAGGGTAACGACCAAGTTCAACAGGCCGGTCAAATTCTACAACATACCGAGCAAATTAATTATATTGGCTTTGTAGAAGGCGATGAAATTTACACAGGTAATGTGGATGTGATTGTTTGCGACGGATTTGTCGGCAATATTACCTTAAAGACTTCAGAAGGCATTGCAAAACTGTTAGTACACCAATTAAAACGCGGCTTAAATGACGGTTTTTTTGTTCGTTTACTCTCCAAACTCATCGCTCCTCGTATACAAGCTGTTCTCAGTAAGATGAACCCCGACCACTATAACGGTGCAAGTCTGATAGGATTGCGCGGAATAGTAGTAAAGAGTCATGGTAACGCGGATGAAGCTGCATTTTTACAAGCATTAAATTTAGCAGCAACAGAAGCAAAACGTCGTCTTCCTGAAATGATTAAAGATCGTTTGGAGTCGATTCTTTTAGACATCAATAGCTGATCTCATATATGCAAACAAAAATTCTCGGAACAGGTAGCTATCTACCTGTGCAAGTTCGTAGCAATCAAGATCTCGAAAAAATGGTTGAAACCACTGACCAATGGATTGTTGACCGAACCGGTATTTCTGAGCGGCGTATTGCTGCAACAGACGAATCGGTTTCAACAATGGGTTATCAAGCGGCATTAAAAGCGCTTGAAATGGCGGGGCTCGAAGCAAGTGATCTTGATATGATTGTTTGTGGAACCACAAGTGCCTCAAACGCATTTCCTGCTGCGGCATGCGAAATTCAAGCCTCATTAGGCGTCAAAAATATCCCTGCCTTTGATATTGCTGCCGCGTGTTCTGGTTTTATTTATGCTTTATCGGTTGCGGATCAATTTGTTAAAACCGGTGCCGCTAAAAAAGTACTGGTTATTGGTTCCGATGTGTTGTCGCGAATGTGTGATCCTTCTGACCGCTCCACTGTAATTTTATTTGGTGATGGTTCGGGCGCTGCGATTATTGGTGCCAGTGATACTCCCGGTATCATTGCGACACATATTTATGCTGATGGGAGCCAGGGGGACTTATTAAAATGTTCTTTCCCACCTCGAGCGAATGAAAGTTCTGAAGCTGTCGGTTTTATGACGATGAAAGGTAACGATGTGTTTAAAGTGGCGGTAACTCAGTTGTCTAATGTGGTCACCGAAACCTTGCTCCTTAATAATGTCGATAAATCAGAAATTGACTGGTTAGTGCCACATCAAGCTAATTTCCGCATTATCAAGGCAACAGCAAAGAAACTTAACATGAGTTTAGACAAAGTCATTCTCACATTAGCTAAACACGGCAATACCTCTGCGGCATCAGTACCGATAGCGCTTGACGAAGCCGTTAGAGATGGCCGAATCCAGCGTGGACATTTATTACTACTCGAAGCATTTGGCGGTGGTTTTGCTTGGGGCAGTGCACTAATCCGTTTTTAATTTTGAAATTTATTTTTATACAGGTAACCGTTGATGGAAAATGTTGCTTTTGTATTTCCTGGCCAAGGTTCACAGGCCGTAGGAATGTTAGCTGAATTGGCTCAAAATCATGTCATTATTGGGCAAACCTTTGCCCAAGCAAGTGATGCGTTAGGTTATGATTTATGGGATCTTGTTGCCAATGGCCCAGCTGAAACCTTAAATGAAACAGATAAAACCCAGCCTGCATTGCTCACGGCAAGCGTGGCTATCTGGCGCGCATATCAGGCATCGAATAAGCCCATGCCCTCATTACTTGCAGGTCACAGTCTTGGTGAATACTCTGCGTTAGTGTGCGGTGGTGTGATTGAATTTACTGATGCAGTTAAATTAGTTGAGCTTCGTGGTAAATTAATGCAACAAGCCGTTCCAGCTGGGTCTGGCGCGATGTATGCCATTATTGGCCTTGATGATGATGCTATTGCCAAAGTGTGCGCAGAGTCTGCTGAAGGCTGTGTGGTGAGCCCTGTTAACTACAATAGTCCAGGTCAAGTGGTTATCGCGGGTGAAAAAGCCGCCGTTGAACGCGCTGCTGCTGCATGTAAAGCTGCTGGTGCTAAAATGACAGTGGCATTGCCAGTGAGCGTGCCATCACATTGTGCGTTAATGAAGCCAGCAGCTGATGAATTAGCCAAAGCCTTAATGGAAGTGACGTTCTCTGAACCTATAATTAATGTTGTTAACAATGTTGATGTGGCAATGCCGACAAATGCTCAGGCCATTAAAGATGCTTTAGTGCGTCAATTGTATTGTCCAGTGCGTTGGCGTGAGTCGGTTGAATTTATGGCGACACAAGGTGTTACAAAATTAATAGAGTGTGGACCAGGGAAAGTATTAACCGGTTTAACAAAAAGAATTAATAAATCGATATCCGCTCAAGCGGTCAATGATGTTGCTTCATTTGCAGCATTAGTCGAATAAAGGAGTTGATATGAGCTTTAGCATTAATTTAGACGGCAAAGTTGCCTTGGTGACGGGGGCCAGTCGTGGCATTGGCCGAGCGATTGCTGAATCGTTAGTACAAGCCGGCGCGATGGTTATCGGAACGGCAACCAGTGAAAAAGGCGCCGCGGCGATCCAAGCATACTTGGGTGACAAAGGCTTTGGGATGGTGTTAAATGTCACTGATACTCAGTCAGTGGCTGATTTATATAGCCAGATCAAAGAAAAAGCCGGTGAAGTTGATATTCTCATCAACAACGCAGGTATTACCCGTGATAATTTATTGATGCGGATGAAAGATGATGAATGGCAAGATATTATTGACACTAATTTGACATCACTATTTAAATTGTCTAAACCAGTAATGCGATCTATGATGAAAAAGCGTTTCGGACGTATTATCAGCATCGGTTCTGTTGTGGGTACAATGGGCAATGCAGGCCAAGTAAATTACTCGGCTGCCAAAGCGGGTTTGATTGGATTTACAAAATCTCTTGCAAGAGAGGTTGCATCTCGTCAAATAACAGTGAATGCTGTTGCACCTGGATTTATTCAGACAGATATGACAGATGAGCTGACAGTAGAGCAGCAACAAGCTATCATGTCGCAAGTTCCGATGGAACGATTAGGGCAAGCACAAGAAATTGCCAATGCAGTATTGTTTTTGGCCTCGGATTCAGCCGCTTATATCACAGGCGAAACATTGCATGTGAATGGCGGCATGTACATGGTTTAAGAGCGATAGGTAGGCAACTACCTTCATTTGAGTCAGTGTTAGTGACAATTCAATGTTATTTTTTGTGGTTAGACCACAAAATCTAAGCTTGCATTGTTATCTAATTCGAATAAACTACTCGCAATCTTACGCAAGTGCGTAATTTGAATAGGAAAGAAAACTAATGAGCAACATCGAAGAACGTGTAAAGAAAATCATCATCGAGCAACTTGGCGTTAAAGAAGAAGACGTTAAATCAGCTGCTTCTTTTGTAGACGATTTAGGCGCAGATTCTCTAGACACTGTTGAATTGGTTATGGCTCTAGAAGAAGAGTTTGACACCGAGATCCCTGACGAAGAAGCTGAAAAGATCACTACTGTTCAAGCAGCGATCGATTACGTTTCTAAGAATCAGTAATCAAGAATTCACAAAAACAGGCGGCATTTATGCCGCCTGTTTTTGTTTAAAGCATTTGTAAACGCTCGTTCCATTTAATTGCATTAGAACATCCTTCCTTATACTTCTTTATCTATATCGCAATAATGGCATCGTGGCAGATTTTATTTAAAGGTGAATATCATGTCTAAACGTCGTGTCGTCATCACAGGTCTTGGCCTCGTGACTCCAGTAGGTAATGATGTCGAGTCTTGTTGGAATGCCTTACTGGCTGGTAAGAGTGGTATTGCTCCCATTACCAAATTTGATGCCAGTGGTTTTAATACTCGTTTCAGTGGCTCAGTAAAAGATTTTGACGTCGAACAATATTTAACGAAAAAAGATGCCCGTAAAATGGATTTATTTATCCAATATGGCATAGCTGCAGGTATTCAAGCAGTAAAAGACTCTGGCCTAGAGATGAGCCAAGAAAACCCTGCTCGTGTGGGTGTTGCTATTGGTGCCGGTATGGGCGGTATGTGGTTAATTGAGCAAGGCCATTCGGCATTACTCAATGGCGGACCACGCAAGGTGTCGCCTTTTTTTGTGCCGAGCACCATTATTAATATGATCGCCGGCCACTTGTCAATTATGTACGGTATGACAGGGCCCAATTTTGCGGTTACCACAGCTTGTACTACCGGTGTGCATAACATTGGTTTTGCCGCTCGGACTATTGCTTATGGTGATGCCGATGTTATGGTCGCCGGTGGTGCTGAAGATGTCACTAGCCCATTAGGGGTTGCTGGTTTTAGTTCAGCTAAAGCATTATCTACTCGTAATGACGACCCAACAGCAGCAAGTCGCCCATGGGACAAAGACCGTGATGGTTTTGTCATTGGCGACGGTGCAGGTGTCATTGTGATGGAAGAATATGAACGAGCTAAAGCACGTGGCGCTAAAATTTACGGCGAGCTGGTTGGTTTTGGCATGAGTGGTGATGCATTCCACATGACATCACCACCGAGTGATGGCGCTGGTGCTGCGGCGGCTATGGTCAATGCCATTAACGATGCACAAATTGAAAAAGAGCTAGTGGGCTATATCAATGCCCATGGCACATCAACGAATGCAGGTGATAAAGCCGAAGTGGCTGCGGTGAAATCTGTGTTTGGGCCACATGCCTATGATGTATTGGTGAGCTCGACCAAATCAATGACCGGTCATTTACTCGGTGCTGCAGGTGCTGTTGAAGCAATCATTACTTTGTTGGCATTACGTGATCAGCATATTCCTCCTACTATTAATTTAGACAATCCTGATGAAGGTTGTGATTTAGATTTTGTCGCACACACTTCTCGTCGTCATCAATTTGATTACGCATTATGTAATTCATTTGGTTTTGGTGGCACCAACGGTTCATTATTGTTTAAAAAAATCAATTAATGATAGTGACATAGATAAAAAGCGCCGATGGCGCTTTTTTTGTATGTTTAAGCTTTTTTTGGATTAAGACAAAGTGTATCGTTAATTTCCGATACATCCTGCGATGACTTGGAGGCTTTATGGCCGGTATAGATAGAAAGCTTACGTTACGTTTTTTGGCTGAGCCTGCAGATGTCAATTTCGGCGGTAAAGTACACGGCGGCGCCGTAATGAAATGGATCGATTTAGCGGCTTACGCTACCGCTGCAGGTTGGAGTGGTAAGTATTGTATTACCGTCTATGCAGGGGGTATTCGTTTTGTTAAACCCATTCACGTTGGCCATATTGTTGAGGTGACGGGTAAAGTGATTTATACCGGCAGCACATCTATGCATGTCGCAATTGATGTTAAGGCTGGCGATCCTAAAGATTCAGAGCGTTATCTCACGACCCATTGTATTGTGATTATGGTGGCGGTTGATGATGAAGGCAAACCCACCTCGGTACCTGAATGGATCCCAACGACAGCCGACGATATTCATTTACGTGATACAGCATTACGTTTAATGGACATGCGTAAGCGTATTGGCGCCGAAATGGAAGCTCACGTTAAACCTTCAGTAGCATAAATAAAAGGGACAAATCATGGCCAAGGTAGCATTTATTGGGTTAGGCGTTATGGGGTATCCTATGGCGGGACATTTAGTTAAACAGGGTCACGATTTGACCGTGTATAACCGAACGGCCAGTAAAGCTCAACAATGGGTTGAGCAGTATGGCGGTCGACGCGCGGATACACCAAAAGCCGCGGCTAAAGGACAAGACATTGTGTTTACCTGTGTGGGTAATGATGATGATTTACGTCAAGTGGTATTGGGTGATCAAGGCGCCATTCACGGTATGCATGCAGGTGCTATTTTGGTCGACCATACCACAGCTTCAGCCGATGTCGCGCGCGACATTGCCGCCCAATTGACCCCACAAAATATTGGCTTTTTAGATGCGCCTGTTTCAGGTGGCCAAGCGGGTGCTGAAAATGGTGTGTTAACCGTGATGATGGGCGGTGAACAGGCTGATTTTAATACGGTTAAACCCGTTATTGATGCATATAGTCGCTGTGCTGAATTGCTTGGACCTGCAGGTTCGGGTCAGTTGACTAAAATGGTCAATCAAATTTGTATTGCGGGTGTGGTTCAAGGCTTAGCTGAAGGACTTCATTTTGCAAAGAGTGCGGGTTTAGATGGCTTAAAAGTCATTGAGGTCATCAGTAAAGGTGCTGCACAAAGTTGGCAGATGGAGAATCGTTATCAGACTATGTGGCAAGGTCAATATGATTTCGGCTTTGCTATCGATTGGATGCGAAAAGACTTAGGCATTGCCCTAGATGAAGCTCGCCGAAATGGTAGCCATTTACCTGTCGCGGCATTAGTTGATCAGTTTTATTCTGAAGTTCAGGCGATGAAAGGCAACCGTTGGGATACTTCTAGTTTACTCGCTCGTTTAGAAAAATCTCGCAGTTAATATCAACAAAGCATTATTATAAATGTGATAGCTCAACGATAGCCCCAACATTAGTCGGGGCTTTTTATTGGCGCCAACCCAACTTAAATTAACCATGACTACATTAGCTATCATTGGTGGTAAGTCGGTTTGTTGACTAAAAACCATTGCGTTACATGATGTGGCGCACATACTCCAAATGTTAACGCTGCTATTATTACCTAATCTATATTAATTTTGCTTAAAGTAGATTGATTAGCTACGTTTATATTACCATTCAATTTTCGATTTTTTTATGAATTGTTTTTATGAATTGTTGATAAATAAAGTTGTTGAGTAAACCCTTAAGTAAAGTGTCGTACTGCAGTGTGATGATCCGCGTCAGATAAAAAGAATGCGGGCACACACTAAAATTGGAGGAATGAAAAGTGAGCAATAAATTACTAAGTACATTGTTTGCGGCCGGTTTCGCGGTAATGATGATGTCTTCTGCATCATTTGCTGCTGCTGATGAGACCCTCGCTGAGTTTCATGTTGAAATGGGTGGCTGTGAAAACTGTCACGCTGATGGAGAGCCATCATCAGATGGTGTATATGAATTTGAACAATGTCAAAGTTGTCATGGTTCTCTTGCTGAAATGGATGATAACCATAAGCCGCATGATGGTATGTTAATGTGTGCAGATTGCCACGCACCACATGACGCAAAAGTAGGCGAAGTACCAACGTGTGATACATGTCATGACGATGGCCGTACTGCAAAATAAGCTATCTTGATAGCTGAAAAATACCGACTTTATGTCGGTATTTTTGTTTTTATTCTTTTAATAACTGACTAAAACCTTACATCTGTCTGCATAAATAAGCCTAACTTAACCTCAATCCGGTATACGGAGTGGGGTAAACCGATCGGGATCAGTCTATTTCAAGTCATAGATATAACTTGCCATTATTTTTGGTTAGCGAGGCGATGAGGGAGGCTTGTTTACCCGTTTGGGCTAAAGCCTGATGAATTTATTCAGCAAAAGATAGGCAGTGTTGCCACTCGACTTGCAGGCATTCCCATTGGTTACGCCTCTGCGTTGTATCAACTGACTAGAAAAAACTATTCCTACCTCAATATGCCTTGAGTTGATGATTTGCTTATAAGGGATGAAACAACAAGGTAATACCTCTTTATAGGTATTAAAATCCCTTTATTTTCAGATAGATGCGCAACAAAAGTGCGCAGGCCTGCACTTTTGTTGCACAAATATTGCGGTTATCAATCTAGACGGTTTTTATTTCTATTGTAAATCAGTAAGTTAATTTTTTGGCACAGCTTTCGCAGTAGTTAACTATGAAATAATCAAGGTGAAAGGGTAGATGTATGTCAAAGATCCAATCGAGTTGTGCTTATTGTGGTGTCGGGTGTGGCGTAAGCGTGTCACCGAACAAAGCGGATTGGACTGATATAAATACAGCTGATTTATCATTAGTGGGTGATATCAATCATCCTGCAAATTACGGTCATTTATGTGCTAAAGGTGAACGCTTACTCGACAGTTTAGATCAGCCCAATGTGCTACGTTATCCAAAATATCGTTCAGGTAAACCCCTTGATTGGAATAGTGCGAGCACCTTAATTGCTGATACTTTTGCACAAACCATTGCTGAGCATGGCCCCGGCTCTGTTGCCCTTTATCTTTCAGGGCAATTACTCACTGAAGATTATTATGTCGCGAATAAGTTCGCCAAAGGTTTTTTAAAAACGGCTAACATCGATACTAACTCTCGTTTATGTATGTCGTCAGCGGTGAGTGCAATGCAACGCGCTTTTGGTGAAGACGTGGTGCCAGCTTGCTTTGATGACCTAGAGCAAGCAGAAGTCATCGTGCTGGTGGGTGCTAACACTGCTTGGACTCATCCGGTGCTTTTTCAACGAATATTAGCGGCTAAAAAAACCAATAATGCCCGTTTAGTGGTTATCGACCCGCTATCAACCGCGACAGCTAAACAAGCGGATTTACATTTAGCGATTACCCCAGGTGCCGATTTAGCATTATTTCATGGCTTACTGGGTTATTTAGCCGATCAAAATTGTGTTGATCACACTTACATTGCAGCACACACCGAGGGTTTTGATTCTGTTGTGTCCGAGGCGCAACAATTAAGTGCCAATTTAGCCGAACTCGCAAATCAAGTGGGAGTATCTGTTACTCGTCTTACTGAGTTTTATCAATTAGTGGCGGGTCATAAAAAAGTACTTACCGCATCTTGTCAGGGAGTGAATCAATCAACTATAGGCACAGATACCACCAATGCGATGATTAACTGTCATCTTGCCTTAGGTCAAATTGGACAAATAGGCAGTGGATTCTTTTCGTTAACCGGACAACCTAATGCTATGGGCGGCCGTGAAGTCGGTGGTTTAGCGAGCCAGTTAGCCTGTCATATGGGATTTTCAGCACCTGAACGTCAGCTATTAGCTGATTTCTGGCAAACCGACAGCGTAGCCGAACAAAAAGGCTTAGCAGCAGTAGAGATGTTTGATGCCCTTGCCGATGGCAAAATTAAAGCGATTTGGATTATGGGTACCAACCCAGTGGTGTCGTTACCTAATAGTGAAAAAATTGCCAAAGCCTTAGCCGATTGCCCCTTTGTAGTGGTATCTGAAATTAGCCCAGACTCAGATACCGCCAAGCTTGCTGATGTGTTATTGCCAGCGCAAGGTTGGTCAGAAAAATGCGGTACTGTGACCAACAGTGAACGCACCATTACCCGCCAGCGTGGGTTTATTACCCCCAAAGGTCAAGCTAAAGCTGATTGGTGGGCTATGAGCCAAGTGGCCAAAAAAATGGGCTTTCACGGATTTGATTTTGAAGATAACGCCAGTGTTTTCAACGAATTTTCAGCCATGTCTGCTCGAGTAAAACAGCAGTTTCCTAACAAAGTATTTGATTTAACTGGCTTAGCCGACTTATCAAAAGGGCAATATGATGCGTTACTGCCAACACAATGGCCTATTGCTTCTGCTACGCAAATAGGCCAGCGAGGCGGGCGAGTTTTCAGTGATGGTGTGTTTGCCACTGCAAGTGGTAAAGCGCAATTTGTCGCGCCAGCGCCTGTTAATCCATCAGAGCAGTCGTTAACCAACAACACACTGTTATTAAACAGCTGCCGTAGTCGCGATCAGTGGCATACCATGACTCGCACCGGACATATCGCCAGTTTACGAGCCAGCATTCCTGAGCCTGTTATTCATTTACATTCATCACAGCTGCGTGATTTCTCGTTAATCGACGGTGGTTTGGTGCGAATTCAATCAGCACTGACCCCGCACTCAATGGATGCCAATGCGACCATATTGTCGTCAGCCTTCACTGTGGCACGCGCCGTTGTCGATGACGATATGCCAGCCAATGTGGCATCGATGTCGATGCATTGGTCGGCGCAGTTCTCTATGACCAAAGGGGTGAATCAGGCGTTAGATGCCCGTGTTGATCCAATATCAAAGCAACCAGGATTTAAGTGTCAACCAGTGATATTAAGCCCCGTTCTACTTGCGCTGCAAGGTGTTGTTTTTGGTCAACACGACTCTTCTGCTCACGGGCTATGCTGGCAAGTTGCACAAACGCTGGAGAACGGAGTGTGTCATCACATTGGTTTTACAGATACCAACGACGGTTTTGCCTACCAAGCGACAGCCTATTCACTTAAATGGACCTTAACGGTAGATGGCCAGCCTTTATATATCCAATGCAATATGGATAAAGGATTACTTAAGGCATTAAAAGTGTTGTCTCACACTCAAGTGAATGTGGGCTTAAATCAGATGAATACGTTTATTGGCAAGCCTGTCGACAAGCAGTTAATGAAGTTGCTACATCAGCAAATTAAAGCCGGTAATAGCCCGTTAATCTGTGCTTGTACAGGGGTATCCGAAGCGAGCATTAACGACGAAATCAATCAACAATTTAACGACCAAGTGATGGGTGACGGTTTAGCCAACATCAGTTTTCAACAGGCATTAGATAGCACTCAATCATTATTAGGTTGCGGGCGTCAATGTGGCAGTTGTCACAGTGAAGTAAAGCAGTGTGCCAAGCAAAGTTGGCTGGATGCATTATCGTACACCGAAATTGAACATCAACATGCAGTAGAAGAGGACGTTGCCTAATGAATAGCGTAGACGCAATGATAAAAGGTCATCAGCCAATTAACTCTTTAGGCTGTCTTACTGATGGATTACCTACAAGCGAACTGCAAGCTGGCGAAGTCGCCATTGTTGGCGCAGGTTGTGGTCAATTGGATTTGATGACCATTAAGGCGGCGCGGATTGTTGCCCAAGCCGATGCACTCGTGTTTGACAGCCTTGTTAGCAGCGATATTTTAACCTTAGTGACGCCATCTTGTCAGCGCCACTTTGTCGGTAAACGTTGCGGCCAGCCCAGTGTTAATCAAGAAGATATTAATGCGTTATTACTGAGCTTGGCACAGCAAGGGTTTAAAGTGGTGCGCTTAAAAGGCGGAGACCCGCATATTTTCGGTCGCGGCTCAGAAGAGGCGCTTTACTTGGCTCAGCAGGGGATCCGTTCGCAGTTTATTGCCGGTGTTACCGCCGCGTTAGGTTGTGCTTCTAGCACAGGTATTCCACTGACTTTTCGAGGTATGGCTCGAAGTGTCACCCTGATCACCGGCACAAAAATGACCGATGCAGATAATGCAAATGCTCCTACGCAGTGGCAAGCATTGCTCACAGCACAGTCCACCTTAGTTTTTTATATGGGTAAAGAACAAGCGGCAAGCATCTCACTCGGGTTACTCGATACCCAATGCGCCGCTAACTTGCCGGTGGCTTTTGTTACC
Organism: Shewanella sp. T24-MNA-CIBAN-0130; assembly: GCF_040310185.1. Classification (NCBI taxonomy): domain Bacteria; kingdom Pseudomonadati; phylum Pseudomonadota; class Gammaproteobacteria; order Alteromonadales; family Shewanellaceae; genus Shewanella; species Shewanella sp. T24-MNA-CIBAN-0130. The sequence continues at coordinate 28,456 of NZ_JBEOPP010000012.1, forward strand.
AATGGCGGTAGACCAAACCAAATTGTGACTTATGCAACCGTTGACTCTATGGCTGATGCTGCGTTGACTATTAAGGACTCTGGGCCAACATTAATCATTATTGGTGAAGTGGTCAGTGTCGGCCAACAGCTTAGTGCTTTACTCGACGATATTGATTTTGTTTCACCACAGCCAGAGTCACAACCACATTCTGAATATGAATGCGAGGTGCTATATGCCTAAAATTGGTGAGTTAACCCTGACATCAGTCGATGAATTTGATTTTAGGTTATTGATCAAAGCCTTGGGTAAGGGCGAAAAAGGCTCGCGGACGTTAACATTTGCTGAGGCCAGCTTATTACTTGAAGGTTTTGCTAAAGGAAAAGCCACCCGGGTACAGATGGCGAGTGCCATGATGTTAATGCGCGTTCGTGGTGAAACCACAGAAGAAGTTGCTGGGATGGTCGCAGGGCTACGTCATACATTAGATACTGGTTGGGGGACATTGGCGGTTGATATTGACTGGCCTGTGTATGCGGGTAAGCGTGAGCAGTTACCGTGGTTATTGTTGGTGGCTAAATTACTGGCAAGCCAAGGTGTGCGTGTAATGTTGCATGGCGACAGCCAAGCTTTACCCCATCGCCGCCATGTTGAATCTTGCTTAGCGGCAGTCAATATTGCTTGTTGTACTACACCACAAAGCGCTAATGCAGCCTTGCTATCCGATAACATTGTTTATGTATGTGCGGGTGATTTAGCACCAGTGTTAGATGAGTGCCGCCAGTTGCATCAAGAATTGGGTCTTCGTAGCCTTATTCAAACTGCAGCGCGGTGTATCAACCCAACTAATGCAGCGATCAGTCTGCGTAGCTACTTTCACCCCGGGTTAGATTATCTGCACCAAGGCATATGCAAAATCTTATTTGCAAAAGGTGAATACCATACCGGCAGTGTCGCGATTTTTAAAGGTTTACAAGGCGAAACAGAGTGTAATCCAAGAGTGTCGACCACGGTTACTGTCGTCAACGGACAAGCAAACACTATAGTGGTATCGAGCTTATCGATCCCCACATTATTAGAAGGTTTTTCTGGTGCGAAATTGGGCCAAGCCGAATTGTCTAGCGACATTCTTGCGCTGTTATGGCGCGAACAACAGCCTTTTTCGGCCAATAAACTCACAGAATTAATGTCGCGCACCATGATCGAGCAAGCGCTTAGCAGTATTCAGGCTACTTTGGCTGCGTTGCTGCTATTACTGAGCCGCCAGTCAGCTACGATAGATTCAATTAACGCAACGGCGATTACAGCAGCGCAAGCAGTCAGTTTGAGTCAACAATGTTGGGCAAACCGTTTTAGTACAACAGATAATCCACTAGATCAATGGCGGAACAAGGAGTGGTTATGCGCAGTTTAATCTTTTGCGATCAGAGCTTTGCGGCTGTACCTGTGGCCGATTGTGATCTGGTGCAGTATCAGACTTGTTTGGCGGCGTTTGGGCATGTCACTGTATTGACTTCGGTAAGCCAAGTTGAGCAACAATTACATCAACAAACATTTGATACCTTGTTGGTATTAACCGAGACATTACACAGTCAAATTCAGGGGCTGATCCAGCGTACATTAACGAGTAAACCTATGGTGATCGTTGTCAATGCCAAAACATGGCAACAGGCAGCGTTAACCGATTTGCTTGATTGTGGGCGCATCACTTTTATTCCGGATATGCTGACCGTTAACCGTTTAACCAGCGTGATCAGTTTAGCCCAAGCGCGTTTTAATGCCGCCAGTAAAACCTTAGCCGAATTTAAAAAGTTAGATGATGAAATTCGCAGTATAAAACTGCTCAGCCAAGCAAAGTTGATTGTAATGCAACAAGGGTTTGATGAAGCCAAAGCACACCACATTATTCAACAACAAGCGATGCAAAAAGGCTTGTCGGTGGCACAAATGTCGGCACAAATTATTGCAGTTGTCAGCAAGCAAAATACTTCGTTAGCAGTCGATACTTTAGCGGTGAACAATGATGGTGCGCCTCATTTTGGTGCGATTATCCCTAAGGCGGACATATTATCGTCTCAGCACAAAGGCTGCTAAGTTTTAATTATATATTAATCAAGTGATTATGGTTTTTTTGTTTGTTGGCATAGAGCCTGCAACATCACAGTATGATACTGAAAGTCGATAATGGTTTTTTAAACCATCAATGTTCAAACAATAAAATTTAAAAAATCGGAATAGTAACAGGCAATGGCGCCAACTCTTTAAGCGGAGTTGGCGCCATTTTGTTTTTTACGGTCCATGGCATGAAGGAGCAGGATATGGCAGTCTCAAAACCCAAGTTAGTGGTGGTCGGTAATGGCATGGTAGGTCATCACTTTATTGAGCAATTGTGTAGTTTAGGGCTCAATAAAACGTTTGATGTGCATGTGTTTGGTGAAGAACCCCGTCCAGCCTATGATCGAGTGCAATTATCAAAATATTTTGAGACCGGTAGCGCCGATCCGTTAATGTTAACCAGTGCGCAAGACTATCAAGATTGGGGCATTTCGCTGCACTTAAATACCCCGATCACCGCGGTTGATATTGCCGCTAAAACGGTCACGAGTGCCCAAGGGGGTAATTACCATTATGATCGACTCGTACTGGCGACCGGATCATTTCCGTTTGTGCCGCCTATTCAAGGTAACGATCGCGCTCAGTGTTTAGTGTATCGCACCATTGAAGATCTTGAAGCTATCCAAGCTGCAGCCCAAAACAGTCACGTTGGGGTTGTTGTGGGCGGTGGATTATTAGGCTTAGAAGCCGCCAATGCCATGAAACAACTTGGGGTGAAAACCCACGTTGTTGAGTTTGCGCCACAATTGATGCCCGTTCAGCTAAATGACAAAGCCGGTGATTTATTGTGTAGCAAAATTGAACAACTCGGCGTGAGCGTGCATACCTCAAAAGCCACCACCGCGATTATCGACGGTGAAACAGCATTACATCGAATGACCTTCAATGATGAGTCTTATCTTGAAACTGACATGATTGTCTTTTCAGCGGGTATTCGTCCACAAGATTCATTAGCACGGGTTTCAAATATCAGTATTGGTGAACGTGGCGGCATTGAAATTGACGATTACTGTTTAACCTCTGCGCCAGATGTTTATGCCATTGGAGAATGTGCATTATGGCAGCAAAAAATATTTGGGTTAGTGGCCCCAGGTTATCAAATGGCGCGGGTTGTGGCTGCTCATCTTGGCTCATTGACATCAACTAGCGTTTCTCAGTCATTTACCGGCGCAGACATGAGCACCAAGCTGAAGTTACTGGGTGTTGATGTGGCCGCTATTGGCGCAAGCCGTGGTTTTGAAAATGCACAATTTGTTGAGTTATCTGATAACCAGGCGGGAATTTATAAAAAGTTATGGTTAGATGAAACCGGTAAATATTTAAAAGGTGCGGTATTAATTGGCGATAACAGCGATTACAGCCGCTTGCTCGATGCTTATTTATCACAAGATGAGATTGAAGGCTCCGCGGTTGAGTTATTGCTTGCCGGTGCTGAAAACGAAGCAGATTTAAAAGACTCCTCTATTGTGTGTTCTTGTCATCAAGTGACTAAAGGCGACATTGTTGAGTCTGTAACAGCAGGCAAGCATAAAATAGCTGACATCAAGTCATGTACTCGCGCTGCATCAGGTTGTGGCGGCTGTGCGCCGTTAGTGCAAAAAATTATAGATCAAACATTACAAGCCGCTGGGCTCGATTATAATGCCGGTATTTGCGCCCATTTCGATCACGACAGACAAGCGTTATATCACCTTTGCCAAGTCGAGGGAATCAGTGATTTTGATACCTTAATGACACAACATGGCAAGCCATCAGCAAGTGGTCACACTTATGGTTGTGATATTTGTAAGCCAGCAGCGGCATCTATCTTTGCCAGCTTACAAAACCAGTATGTGCTCAATCAAGACCGCGGTCATGTGCAGCTGCAAGACACCAATGATGCCTACTTAGGTAACATCCAAAAAGACGGCACTTACTCTGTTGTGCCGCGGGTTGCAGGGGGCGAAATTACTCCGACTAAACTCATCGCCATGGGCCAAATCGCCCAAGAATATGATCTGTATACTAAAATAACCGGTGGCCAGCGCATTGATATGTTTGGTGCAACGCTATCGCAGTTACCTGAAATTTGGCAAAAACTCATTGATGCTGGTTTTGAAACTGGCCATGCCTACGGCAAGTCTCTGCGAACGGTTAAGTCTTGTGTTGGCAGTACTTGGTGCCGTTATGGCGTACAAGACGCGGTTGGTTTCGCTATCGATTTAGAAAATCGTTACAAAGGCTTGCGCAGTCCGCATAAATTGAAATTTGCGGTATCGGGTTGTACCCGTGAGTGCGCAGAAGCCCAAAGCAAAGACATCGGTATTATCGCAACCGATAAAGGATGGAATCTGTATGTTGCTGGCAATGGCGGCATGCGTCCGCGTCATGGTGATTTGTTTGCCACCGATTTGTCCACCCAAGACCTGTATAAATACATCGACCGTATTTTGATGTTCTATGTCAAAACCGCAGACAAATTACAGCGCACCTCAACCTGGATGGACGCTTTAGGAGGGGGAGTAGATTACTTAAAATCGGTAGTTATTGATGATGCGCTTGGGATTAATGCCGCGCTAGAACAACAAATGGATCATATCGCTGCCACATACCAATGTGAGTGGAAAACCAGCCTTGAGCAACCTGCTTTTTTGGCGCGTTTTAATGAGTTTGTTAACCCAAATGATGCCCCCGCAACAGATGCCAATGCTTATCAGCGTATTCGGGAACAGCGTTTTCCTAACATTAACGATGCGGGGGCAGGCTCGATTGCCATTAAAGAGATTACTGACGATGTCGAACAAGCCCAAGCGGAGGAATTAGCATGATTTGGATTAATGTGTGCACTGAAGCAAGTATGCCAAAAGGCACGGGAATAGCCGCTTGGGTTGCCGGGCGTGCAGTGGCTATTTTTAACTTAGGTAAAGACGGTTTATTTGCCCTTGATAATGTCGATCCCGCTAGCGGCGTGAGCTTGTTAGCCAGAGGATTGATTTGCGAAATTGATGGAGAGCTGTGTGTGGCTTCGCCGCTTTATAAACAGCATTACCGTTTGGATTCGGGGCGTTGTATTGAAAATAATGATCTAGTGGTTAAACCATTTGAAATTAAAACTGAGCAAGGCAATATTTTTGTCTTGGCTCAGGCATAAAGGGGTCCAATATGAGCGCTGAAAAATTTAACCTATTTTCATTTCACGGCAAGATGAAAATCATGCATTTAAGCTGGATGGCCTTTTTTATTACTTTTGTGGTGTGGTTTAACGCTGCCCCGTTAGTCAGCGTGATTGCCGACAGTTTAGGGCTGACGACATCACAGATTAAAACCTTATTGATCCTCAACGTGGCATTAACGATTCCGGCGCGGATCATCATCGGCATGGTTACCGATAAATATGGCCCAAGGATCACCTATTCTGCCTTGTTGGGGATTTGTTCTATACCTTGTTTTATGTTTGCCGTAGCTGATACTTTTGAGCAACTCGCCTTAGCGCGTTTTCTAATTGGTTTTATTGGTGCTGGCTTTGTGGTGGGTATTCGTATGGTAAGCGAATGGTTCCCAGCAAAAGAGCTCGGCACTGCAGAAGGTATTTATGGCGGTTGGGGTAACTTTGGTTCTGCTGCGGCAGCCTTTACATTACCCGCAGTAGCGCTTGCTTTTGGTGGTCCTGACGGCTGGCGTTATGCCATTGGGGTTACAGGTTTAATGAGCTTGTTGTTTGCGTTTGTGTATTATTTTAATGTCACTGATACGCCAAAAGGGTCAACCTACTTTAAACCGAAAAAGGGCGGCGGTTTAGAAGTCACCAGTAAAAGTGATTTTGTATTGCTGATCCTGATGAAAGTGCCTATGTATGCCACGCTGGCATTGTTGGGCTGGAAGTTATCACCTGCTGGCGTGAGTATGTTTACTCAAGAGACAACTTATCTCATTTACCTTGGCTTAGTGGTGGTGTTCTTGTTCGATTTTTACCAAACCTATCAAGTGAACAAACACTTATATTCAATAGAGGTACCAGAGTTTGAACGGTATCAATTTAAGCAAGTTGCGGTATTAAATGTGCTGTATTTCACTACATTTGGATCTGAGTTAGCTGTTGTGTCTATGTTACCGTTATTTTTTGCCGAAACGTTTGACCTGGGGATGGCGCAAGCCGGTATGTTGGCATCCAGCTATGCCTTTATGAACTTAATGTCTCGTCCTGGTGGTGGCTGGTTAAGTGACAGGTTTGGTCGTAAAACGACTTTATTAATCCTCACCGCAGGCTTGGCTATCGGTTATTTATCGGTGGCACAAATTGATTCATCATGGTCATTACCAATGGCGGTTACCGTTGTAATGGCATGTTCATTCTTTGTCCAAGGTGGCGAAGGTGCGGTATTTGCTGCAGTGCCGCTGATTAAACGTCGTTTAACAGGCCAAATAGCTGGCATGACAGGGGCTTATGGTAATGTTGGCGCGGTATTTTTCTTAACGGTGTACTCGATAGTCTCTACTCAAGTGTTTTTCTACGTGATTGCAGTCAGTGCCGTATTTGGCTTTGTGACATTATTTTTTATGAAAGAACCCAAAGGTCATATTGCTGAAGTGAATGAAAATGGCGAAGTGACATTAATCAGTGTCAGCTAGTGGTGCTTAAGTAAGTAGTTGCAACCCGCTGCCATTAAAGCTCAAATAGCTTGTGTTCAAGCGGTTTAAGTAAAGCGGTTAATCAAAAAAACGAGGGTTATATGGCTTCAGAGTCATTACAACAAGCGCTTGATCGTACAGAAGATACGCTTCCTTTTGCCGCAACCTTGCAGCTTGTTGTTGGCCAAGCTTCCGACAAAGGCCGTAAATCACAAAATGAAGATGCGATAGGTATTCGTATTCCTTCAGGTATGCCATTAATGACTAAGGGCGTTGTGAGTGTGATCAGCGATGGCGTTAGCACTGCGGAGGGGGGAGCACATGCTTCTGCTATTAGTGTGAGTAATTTTTTAGCCGATTATTATTCCACTCCTGAGACCTGGAGCGTGCAAACATCTAGTACTAAAGTATTAACCGCATTGAATCGTTGGTTGTATGGACTCGGGCAAGATTATCGGGATGCCAGACGCGGCTTTGTGTGTACCTTTAGTGCGCTGGTGTTTAAGTCTTGTTCTGTGCATATGCTGCATGTGGGTGATTCACGGATTTACCGTTTTCGCGATGGAGAGTTACTACAATTAAGCCATGATCATAGCACCAATATTAACTCATCAAGCCAATACCTTACCCGTGCATTGGGGATGGACGTTAAATTAGATGTTGATTACAAAACCTTATCGGTCGACGTCGGTGACCTGTATTTATTGACTACCGATGGGGTTCATGATCTATTAACTGAGTTTGAGATACATAAAAAATTAACTACCTTTAGTCAACAGCATCAGCAATTAACGGATGATACATGTGAACAGTTTTGCCAAAAATTAATTAGAAAGGCTTTCGATTTAGGCAGTAAAGACAATCTAAGTGCGCAGCTATTAAGTGTTAGCCAATTACCCAAACAAGCTATCGATGATGTGTATCACTGTTTATCACAGCAACCATTTCCGCCCCCCTTAAGCGTTGGTATGAAACTCGATGGTTATCAGGTGACCCATATCATTCATCAATCACAGCGTAGCCAAGTCTATCGGGTGGTGAATGAGCAAGGTCAAATTTTTTGTATGAAAACCCCCTCGATTAATTACATAGACGATGCCGCTTATATAGAGCGATTTATGTTAGAAAGTTGGACCGGTCAACGGATTAATAGTGCCCATGTGGTCAAGGTGGTCGAGCAGCACAAAACTAAATCGGCACTGTATTATTTAACTGAGTTCTTAAGCGGAATGAGCCTTGCAGAGTGGTTAACGCAACATAAAAAAGCACCTGTGGAAGATGTGTTACTGCTGCTTAAACAAATCGAATTAGGGGTTAGGGCATTTCATCGTCGTGAAACCCTGCATCAAGATTTAAAGCCCGACAATATTTTTATTACCCGAAATGGAGTGGTAAAAATTATTGATTTTGGTTCTTGTTATATTAAAGGCATTGCTGAAATCAGCAGTCCGTTAACCCGAGATACTATTTTGGGTACGGCAGATTACACGGCTCCAGAAGTGGTGCTTGGCTATCAAGTTGATGGCCGTGCTGATTTATTTTCACTTGCCGTGATTGCCTTTGAAATGTTGGCCGGGCAATTACCTTTTAAAGGCAAATTAGAAAAGTGTCGTAATCGACAGGACTTTACACGTTTAGAATACGTTAGCGTGCATCTATTAAACCCAATGGTGCCAGAGTGGATCGATTTAGCATTAAAAAAAGCACTCAATATCGAACCAAGTTTACGTCAAGGGGATACCTGTGAATTACTTCATCAATTAACGACTGCCAGAGTTAATCACACAGCAAAAGATTTTATTCCCATTATTGCCCGCAATCCTGTACGTTTTTGGCAAGTGATTTCAATCGTGTTGTTTTTATGCCTGCTAGTGTGTTTGTTTAATTAACCATCCTGCACAATAAAACATTCTTATTATATGGCATTATCACATGGGATTATTACATGGAATAATAATGAGTTACGGGTTGGAAATAGATGTATTTTTAACTTTCGATATACACTTTCTCCCGATCCTATTTAATCTCGAATCAGTCTACGTTACCTATATTTAACTTATTGTTATTTGAACTTTTGAACTTTAGAACTTTAGATGTTTAATGCCTATCCTCCTATCCTCCTATCCTTATAGCTTTGCTTTAGCTAAGATATAAGTAATGTTGATGAGTTAGCTTTAATAGGTAATCAAGCCAATATAAATCAACTTGGCGATGAACTGTTGGTTAACCTAAATAAACTCGGTAGCAATAATCAGTTTATTTCCACTCAATCAGGCTTTCATCATGTGGAATGACTTAATCCGTTTGGCTCAGACTGCTGCGGATAATACTGCTAATGTCACCCAATTTGCGACGATAACTCTGTTACTGTTGTTCAAGGCGTGTAGTACAAAAGGCTAACTAAGGGCGCGCAAGCACCCTTTAGGCTAATTGTTATACAGTAATCCACTTGTTAGACTCATTCACATTGATACGGACTTAGTTTCAATATACCACTGCTATTCATACCACTGGAGTGTTTGGAATGTTTAAAGTCGAAAATTGGATGATCGTATCGCGGTCACAGTTGTTAATTGATTTACTCGATTCTCGCTGGCCACAAGAGTTTTTGGTTAAATTAGCTAAAGCCCAACCAAGTAACATGTCGAAACTATTGTCTACACAAACCAATTCAATGGTTATTTTCGATTTAGCAACGATTGATCTTCAACAAGCATATCAACTGCAGCGCGTTATTGAGCGTGAGTATTTTGGTGTGCGTACTGTGTTTATAAATTTCCCAAAACAGGTTGATGCAACATTTTTAATTCATCCATCGACCACCACAGGCGTGTTTTATACCAATGCGAGTTTAGCTGATGTAAGTGCTGGTTTGAATGAAATTATCAAAGGTCGTAGCGTGATCCCTCAAGATCTATCTCAATCATTAATGGGTATGGATAATGAAGATGAAAGCGATCAACTGACTATTCGTGAGCGTGAGGTATTACAAACGTTATTGTCTGGTAGCACCAATCTTGATATTGCGAATCAACTCTTTGTCAGTGAATCAACCATTAAGACTCATCTATATCGCGCGTTCCGTAAGATTGGTGTTTCTAGCCGAGGGCAAGCCATTGCTTGGGCACAAACTCACATGCATGAGGTAAGAGTGTGATATCTCGGCAAAGTCGTCAAAGAATATCAAGCAAAAACACTTGAAGATGCTCAAGGCAATAGTTTGTTGGCTAATTCCCGCTGCATGGCCATATAGTTAATACGATGGGTGTGAAATGTATTTATCGAAGATAAAGCTAAAGAGTGACAAAAAAAAGGATATCAAATTGATATCCTTTTTTTGTCAATGTTAGAACCGAATGCTCGGTGTTAACTAAACCTTCGGTGTTAACTAAACCATAGTGCCGTTTTATTCGGTTGCTCAATCGTGAGTGAAACTGTGTCTAAAGCGGCTGTACAAATGGGCAGTTGTCCTTGCATCAGTTCATCACGTCTAAACCAATGTAGCTTGAGTTGCTCGCCGATAGTCAAGCTTTGCAATTGCTGCTCAAATTGACTGGTCACTAACAAGTTATCGGCTGCAATCAATAAATCACCCGCACTTAAGCCCGCTTGGTGTGCTGGACTGTATTGGTTCACACTTAATACTTTTAAACCGAATGACTCTGCTTTTGTTTTAGCGCCAAAGCCAATATTAAAGCCTTTTGCATCACCGCCACCTAAATCCGCACTGCCTTCACTTGCACGAAGCGTCATGGTCACCCCAACTTGGGCCAGTAATTCTTTTAAGGGGATATCATGAGTGTTGTTTAAATAAGCAAATAAATCATCACATGGGCGATCCAGTATGGTTTCAACAATTCGTTGATGACTGAGCGGATCGGTACCAATTTCGGTTAAGCCATATTGTTGCCAAAGTTGACGCATTACATCATCTAAACTGTTACGCCCCTGAGTTTCAGTGCGAATGGTTAAATCTAAAAACAACCCAAAGAGCGCGCCTTTGGTGTAATAGCTGACAATGGCATTGGCGGCATTTTCATCTTGTTTATAAAACTTGGTCCATGCATTAAAACTTGATTGCTTTAAGGTTTGCTTAAAACGACCTTGACCTCGATATACGCGGGTCATAATTTGGCTAAGCAGGGTAAGGTAACCGGCTTGATCAATACAGTGAGACTTAAAGGTGATTAAATCATCGTAATATGAAGTAATGCCCTCATAAGCCCATAACTGTTCAGTGTAAGACTCTTGGGATAAATCAAACGGGGTAAATTCAGCTGGTTTAATGCGTTTGACATTCCATGAGTGGAAGTATTCATGGCTGCACAGTGATAAATAAGTGCGGTAGCCTTTATCTACTGGCGCATCTAATGACTGTGGTAAATCATTACGGGAACACATTAGCGCAGTTGACGCTTTATGTTCTAAGCCACCAAAACCATTATCCAACACAGTGGTCATAAACACATAGCGTTTAAAGGGCGCTGGAGTGCCAAACAGATTGATTTCGTATTCACAAATAGCGCTAAGATCTTTGGCTAAACGGGCCATGTTGGCTCGGTGTTTACCACTTAATACGATATCGTGGGGAACACCTGCTGCGAAAAATGTCTCGATGGTGAGTTCGCCCATTTCAACTGGATGATCGATTAAGTCATCATAGTTTTGTGCGCTAAAATCACCAAAGCCAAATTGATCACCTGTGGTTCTGGTCATGCTGGTGGCCAGAGTCCAATGAGCCAATTCTGTGAGTGCCGGCTTAGCAATAGTGACGCTATGGGGTTGTGGCTCAAGCCCTTTTGCCGCTAAAAACACACTGCTGCCATTAAAGAAACCGTGGTTGGTGTCAAGATGAGCCGTTCTAACGGATAAATCCCAAGCGTAGATTTGGTAACATAAGCTAATATCACTACCTTGGTTGTTTAATTGCCAAGTTTGCTTATCTAATTGAGTGACACTCAGCGGTAGTTGGTTTTCTTTGGCATCGATGTTAATGATATTTTTAGCAAAATCTCGGATCATGTAGCTGCCAGGTAACCATGCCGGTAAATAGAAAACTTGAAATGGGTTTGCGCATGTTAGCGTTAGGGTGACTTCAAATAGGTGTGCTTTGGGATCGATCGCATGAATATGGTAATGCATAAAGAATTCCGAATGAGTAGGTGAGTCACAATCAAAACGATTGAGCTATAATCTACAATGCTGCCAAAAATGCTGACGTTAAGCAAACGAATCGCATTTTGAGTAAAAGATTGGCTATAAACCTAGTTTTTACTGGAGTGATAGATCAAAGAGTTGATAGTATTATCAATAGCAACAATGCAGTTATTTAATGAGGGCACCCAAATGGCCGAAGAAACCATCTTTAGCAAAATTATTCGACGTGAAATTCCAGCTGATATTTTATATCAAGATGAGTTAGTCACTGCATTTCGGGATATTGCACCGCAAGCACCGACCCATATTCTCATCATTCCTAACCATTTAATCAGCACCACTAATGAGGTTAAAGCCTCTGATGAAAAAGCATTAGGGCGGATGATAACGGTTGCATCCAAACTTGCCGATGAAGCGGGGATTGCACAAGACGGTTATCGGTTAATCATGAATTGCAACAAACATGGTGGCCAAGAGGTTTATCATATTCATATGCATCTTTTGGGTGGTAAACCATTAGGCCCAATGCTGAGTTGTGGATAATGAAAATTAACAGTGATTTTTTTCCGTTAACCGAAGTCGCAAGGCGTTTTGTAAACCAATTAGCTCAATGTCGTCGTTTAGGATTAACCGTGCAAGAAGCCAGCGAGCATCATGTGCAGATTGAGTTGCCTTATAGCGAAGATATTATTGGTTATCCAGATACTGGGGTTATCCATGGCGGAGTGATCACCACACTCATTGATACCGCATGCGGCACTGCAGTTGTGTGCGCCATATTGAAAAAATACCAATCGTTAGAATTGTCACCGACGTTGGATTTACGGGTGGATTACATGAAACCTGCTGAACCTCATAAATCGGTTTATGCCTTTGCTGAATGTTACCGGCTCTCATCCACTGTGGCTTTTACCCGTGCGATTGCTTATCAAGACAGTATTGATGAACCTATCGCTCATGCTGTGGGTTCATTTATGCGCATCAGTCCTGAAATGGTCGGTGAAGCGTTTCGCCAAGCGTTAATGGGGAATTTACCTGAGGTTAAATCATGATTGATCAAACCAACGAAAGTACACCGGCGTGTTTAGATGTTCAAGATGTGGTGAAACGCGCCATTGAACTGAACGACTATAGTTATCTACTTGAAAAAGTGCCTTATTCTCAATTTATTGGTATGTCTGTGGCCCGTTTTGGTGATGAAATGGTATTTAGGCTACCGGCCAAAGATGACAATATTGGCAATCCTATTTTGCCCGCTATTCATGGCGGCGTCATTGCTGGGTTTATGGAAATGTCGGCGATTGTACAGTTGATGGTGTTTATGCAGGCCAAGAAAGTACCTAAAATTGTCGATTTCTCAATTGATTATTTACGCGCAGGTTTGCATCAAGATACCTTTGCTGAATGTAAAATTACCCGTCAAGGTCGTCGGGTGGCAAATGTAAGCATGAACTGCTGGCAAACCAACCGAAAGCAACTTATTGCCACAGCACGAGCTCATTTTTTATTGGATTAGCCATGCCTTAAATCTTTATTAAGCCACGGCTTTAATTGCATCGGTTTTGAGAGGGATATTGTATGAAACTAGCTTCATTATGGTTTATCGCGACAACATTGCTATTGAGTGCCTGCGCGCATAATACCGCGGGCATCGCAGTGGATTCTGCGGGGCAAGTGAGGGTTGATAACTCATCGTTTGCTAATGAGGTCGCTGTGGTGGATATTTCAGCTATTATGATCGCTGATTTAATTAAAGCTTCAGCCTTAATTCAAAGTCAATCGAGTACTGACTTGCGCCTACAATATAAATTCACTTGGTTTGATGCCAGTGGATTGACGGTTGAAGATGAAGCAAGCAGTTGGAAGTCGATTAAATTACATGGCAAGCAGCAGTTACAAGTCAGTGCGGTTGCCCCCAATGCGCAAGCGACACGATTTGAGATTTATGTGCGTGAAACCTTCTCTTATTAATATCATCGCGACGTTATTGAAGAGGTTTACGTGATGTGACCAAGCCTGGTAGTTAATAAATTGCATCGTTACGTTATCAAATTATATTTTTGCGAGTGTAATCATACAGGAGTTAGTTTATAATCGTGATCGCCAAGGGGTGTTCAGTAAAACCTGAACTGAGATGTCTGTATGACAAACCCTTAGAACCTGATCCGGCTTATACCGGCGTAGGAATGGGCCACACTATCGTTAGGTGCACCTCTTATTCTCTACTCTTGCCGGATCTCAAAATAATCATTTGAGGTCCTATGTTCACGATAAATCCTACTACGTTACACCAGACACCCATAGCATTAGCTGTTTTTGCAGCGTTAAGCTCGCCGATTGTTATGGCTAAAACTGCTGATATCGAAAGCGTCACCCCCGAATATGAAAAAATGGAAGTCATTATTGTTAATGCTGATTTTAGTAATATCAGTCTTGATAAAATGCCCTCTAGCGTGACCGTCATTGACGCTCAACAACTTGAAGATGAAGGCGCACAACATTTCGAAGATGTGCTTAACTCTATCGCTAACTTTAATTGGTCCGGCGGCAGCTCTCGTCCTAAATATTTTCAAATTCGCGGCGTTGGTGAGCAAGAACAATATCAAGGCGCACCTAACTCATCAGTTGGTTTTGTGGTCGATGACATCGACTTATCTGGCCTTGGTATGGTGTCGAGCATGTACGACATGCAGCAGGTGGAAGTCTTACGTGGTCCACAAGGCACCCAATATGGTGCCAACGCGTTAGCCGGATTAATTTACTTAAAAAGCAATGACCCCACTGAATCGTTTGAGCATGGTGCAAAAGTCAGCTTAGGTGATGATAATCTTGCTACTCTTTCTGGTTTCAGCTCCGGTCCGCTAAATGATTCAGGCAAATTGCTCTATCGAGTATCGTTAGAGCAACATAACCAAAACGGCTACCGTGACAACCTTTATCTTAATCGCGACGATACCAATGAACGTGACGAGTTAACTGCCAGAGCTAAATTACGTTGGTATGCTACTGACGATCTGCAAGTTGATTTAACCTTGTTACATGCAAATTTTGATAATGGCTATGATGTGTGGACATTGGATAATAATCGCAGCAACACCTTAACCGACCAACCCGGTATCGATACCCAAAAAACCACAGGGGCTGGGATTAAGTTTATTTATACTGGTGTGCAAACATTTGACTTCACCTCGTTAACCTCATTCGCGCAAACCAACCACCATAATGGTTATGATGGCGATTGGGCTAATTCCGATTATTGGGCAAGTAAAGCTTGTACGGCTTATGATGCCGATGGTGTCGTTAATGGTACCGAACCTTGTGTTTATGATTATACCTGGGATAAAGAGGGTGACCGCAAAACCTTAACTCAAGAGTTTCGTCTATCGTCAAAAAATGGCGGACGAATTTGGGCAGATAGCACCGACTGGTTAGTGGGTGTGTATGCGATGAATTTGAAAGAAGATAATGACTTATATTCAGAATACAACACTTATCCAGATGAAGTGCTGCAGTCAAGTTACGATGCGACCAACTATGCAGTATTTGGTCAGTTAGACAGTCATTTAGGCGATGATTATTTATTGTCTACAGGATTACGATTAGAGCGTCGTGATAGTGATTACAGTGACAGTAATAAGGATGGTTTTGCCCCGTCAGAAGATATGTGGGGGGGCCATATTGCATTATCAAAAGTTATTAATGCGGATCATAATGCCTATGTTCGTATCGCCCGGGGTTATAAAGCGGGTGGATTTAATATGACATTACCTGCCCAATTGTCTGACAAGAAAGAGTTCGATACTGAGATCCTATATAACTATGAAGTGGGTTTAAAGTCGAGTTGGTTTGACGGTGAAGTCGATTCTACAGTGGCGCTATTTTATATGGATCGCCAAGATCAACAAGTGGCTGCGTCTTTACAAGACCCTGATAGCCCGCAGCGATTTATTCTTTTTACCGAAAACGCTGGCAGTTCAAAAAACTACGGCGCAGAGCTTGATGCAAAATGGTACTTAACTGAAAATATTGAATTTTATGGTAGCTTTGGTTGGTTGGAAACCGAATATGGCCAATATCAATACAGTGATAAATACGGTTCTACCATTGATTTGTCGGGTCGTGAACTGGCCCATTCTCCTAATGTCACTTACAGTGCGGGCATGACGTATGTCGCTGACTCTGGTTGGTTCGCCAACGTTAATGCCAGTGGTAAAAGCCAGTTTTATTATTCGGACAGCAATGAGTCCCAGTCAGAAGCCTATACCATTTATAACGCACGTCTAGGTTATGAAACGCCGACGTGGTCAGCTTATTTATGGGGCCGCAATTTGTTTGATGAACAATATGGCGTGCGTGGTTTTTACTTTGGCAACGAGCCAGATCAAGACTGGGCAGACAAGCAATACATTCGTTATGGTGATCCGCGCCAATTAGGTGTGACACTAGAAATCCAATTTATGTAATAGCTTATAGCCGCTGTAACCTCGGTTGTAGTGGTTTTTATTAAGGAATAGCAATGAAGTTAACTGCAGAAATCAGCATGTATCCGTTTAATGAAAATTATCTCGATCCGATCCAATGGTTTATCGGCAGAGTGGATAGTTATGACAATATTCAACGAGTCACTAATGCGATGGCAACACAAGTGTGTGGTGAGTATGGCGATGTTATGTCGATGCTAGCCGTTGAAATGCAGGCCGCTCACCAAAAATGGGGCAAGGCCGTTTTTGTGTGTAAATTTATTGGTGGTGAGCTCAACCTTGCTCATAGCGAATAACCACAATGAGTGAGTTACTCTCAACAATACAGCAAGTTTTAGGAGAGGCGTCATTAATGACGTTCTGGGAAGCCATTGCCGTTATGCTGGCACTGGCTTACTTAATTCTTGCTATGCGGACCAATATTTGGTGTTGGTCTGCGGCATTTATTAGCACCGCCATTTATACGGTATTGTTTTGGAATGTGTCTTTGTTAATGGAGTCGGTACTCAATATCTATTATATGGGCATGGCGGTGTATGGTTATTGGCTGTGGTTACATGTGCCGTCCTCGCAGCAGCGAAATCAGCATAATAGTGCTCAGCACAATATAGAGAGCCATCAACTTAACATTACCAGTTGGTCGTGGAGTACTCATGCTGTTGTCATCGGCGTCACATCTTTGGTGTCTTTACTGGTGGGGTATGTTATGGCTAATCATACCTCTGCAGCATTTCCCTATATCGACGCGGCAACCACTTGTTTTGCGGTAGTGACAACCTATTTAGTGGCAAAAAAAGTACTGGAGAATTGGCTCTATTGGGTCGTCATTGATTTTGTGTCTATTTACCTTTATTTCCAAAAAGGCTTGATGTTGACATCAGGTCTGTTTGTTTTATACGTCGCGATGGCGGTTGGGGGTTACATTATGTGGCGCAAGAAATATTATCATCATATTATACAGCAAGATAACGTTGCCCAAGACGTGGTTGGTGTATAGCCAATAACAATACAATCTCCCTAGAGTAAATATTTGATGTCCCAACCCTTGTTATCGCTACCTAACAATGTGCTTGAAATGATGCAACAAATGATGCCAGTAGCATTGTTTCACAGACTCAACGCACAATGTACTGCAATATCGTTCCTCAACACCGGGATCAGCAATGTTAACATTAAGTTATCTTGCGATGACGGCGATAAGGTATTGAGAGTTAATCAACCCCACAGTACTTGGTGCGATAGGGCGCTTGAAGTCGAATGTTGGCAAGCCGCGATGGCTGCTAACATTGCACCTGCATTAATTTGGGTCAGTGATGATAAAAAAGTGTATTTAAGTGAGTTTATTGATCAACCCGACATAGACTGGTCGATATTTTCCGCAATGCACAGTAATGCATCTATCCAGCAGGAAACAAATAAACCTGTTTTAGCCGTTGATGCTGTCCCTTTGTTAAGCGCATTATTGAGTAAACTTAGTGCGTTACCAGTGCCTCGTACCAGTATTACCGTGAGTGTGCAATGGCAACAATATGTGCATCAATTAGATTCTTTAAGTACCACGCAAACCGAACCACAATGGCATCATGCTTGGCAGCAATTGTTACGCTTAAATGGATTTGTTCAGCATTGGTTATCGCAGTTAGAAGCGTGTGTTTTGTTGCCCGTTTTTTGTCATCGAGATTTAACCCCGCACAATTTACTTCTTGGCGGCAGCGTATCGCATCAGCTATTAAGCATTGATTATGAATATGCGGTGGCCAGTCATCCGTTATTCGATTTAGCCAGCGTGATAGCCAGTCATCAACTATCGACAACCCAAGTGAGTCAATTAATTGATAACGTGATTATCCAATATTGCCAAATATCGAGCCTCACAGATGTTGCGGCGGCTAAAGCTGCGTTACCTGCTGCAATAAATTGTTTTTGGTTATTCTCAGCGATGTGGGCATTATTAATGGCAGCTAAAGAACCGCACAAATCTACACAATACTTACAATACTTTACAAAGTATTTTACATTAATTACTTGCTAATATGCTCTGATAAAGTACAAATAAGGTAAATTTCGATAAGGGAATTATCTGTGTCTAAAAAATTGATTGTCCTACTGTTAAGTAGCCTATTATTTGTCGGCTGTTCCACTAAAATAAGCTATTTCTTTTTGGATTGGGCGATAGAGTGGGAGGTTGAAGAATACGTAGACTTAACCTCAGAGCAGCAAGACAAATTTGATATTATTATTGAATCGTTTTTAGTCTGGCATCGCCAACAAGAATTACCCCGTTATCGTGATCAACTGTCTTTATTATCGACATTAACGAATCAACAAACCATGACCCCAGAGCTATGGCTTAAACAAGTGTCAATGGCGAAGGCCCATTGGTCCAGAATTTTCGATTTTGTTATGCCTGATCTGTTACCTATTTTGGCGAGCTTATCTGATGAACAAGTTGATCAGGTACTGACGCAGCTAAAAAAAGAACAAAAAGAATTAATCGAAGAATACGCCGGCAAAGATAAAGCCGAGTTGATAATCGACTCAGATAAAAGAATCGCAAAAAAATTATCAGAATGGACCGGTGATATAACCGATGCGCAAAAAGACATCATTCATCAAGCCAATACGCAACGTTTAGCGACCTTGGATATGTGGCTAGAGTATCGCCATGAATGGTTGAGTCAATTTGAACAAGCGATGAAACGCCGTCAGCAAACTGATTATTTTACCCAACAAATGAAATTATTAATGATCTCGCCAGATGAACTTAAATCTGAGGTGTATCGCGATAATGTTACCGAAAACACCCGTAAATTTGGTTCAATGTTAATTGCGCTTAATCAAACGTTTAGTCAAAAACAACGTAAGCACTTCGACAAAAAATTAGCAGAATTAGTAGAAGATTTAACTGAATTACACTTAGACAAATAATACATATTTATAGCTGTTAATCGCATAAGCTGAAATGTTTTTAATCTTCAGCGGGTCTATTACTACAACAACGATTTCAGCCTAGGTTATTTATGCAGACACTAAGTAGATTATATCAACAGTTTTTAAATGTGATTAAACATACAGAAGGCTTTGCTCCATTAGCGTTAAGGATTTATTTAGCACCAGTGTTAATGCAGGCTGGTTACAACAAATTATCACATTTTGAAGACACAGCCGCTTGGTTTGGTAATCCAGATTGGGGGTTAGGCTTACCGATGCCAGAAGTGATGACTGCTCTGGCTGCAGGCACAGAGTTGTTTGGTGGTTTTTTACTGTTAATTGGTTTGGCGACACGTATTGTGGCACTGCCGATGATGGCAACCATGGTGGTAGCCGCTTTTGCGGTGCACTTACCTAATGGCTGGTTAGCTATTGCCGATGCAAGTTCGTGGTTAGCCAATGAGCAAGTGTTGGCTTCAGCGGAAAAACTGTCTGCAGCAAAAGCGATTTTACAACAGCATGGTAATTATGAATGGTTAACCAGTTCAGGTAATTTCGTTATTCTCAATAATGGTATTGAGTTTGCCATTACCTACTTGATCATGCTATTTGCCATCTTTGCGCTGGGCGGCGGTCGTTACACCAGTGTCGATTATTTTATTTCTCGTCGTTATTTAAACAATACTTAAGCGCTATTTTCCTCAACAGGTGTTAACACAGATGATGTAAAGTTTTGAAAATAACCCACCAATTAAGTGGGTTATTTGTTAACATTAGCATCAGAACTCATCTAGAAGGACCGTATCTTGGACGCAACACAACTGCTACTAACCCGCCAATCAACTCCACGTCTTATTGCCCCTGCGCCGAATGCTGAGCAACTTACATTGTTACTCGATTCTGCAGCAAGAGTACCCGACCATGGTGCCTTGACCCCATGGGAGTTTATTATCGCAATCGATGAAGGTTTGGCTAAACTGGCGAATATTTTTGTTGATGCAGCTAAAAAAAAGGGTGCAGATGATGCTTTTTTAGCTAAAGTTGGCAATATGCCTTATCGCGCACCTATGGTGATTACTGTGGTCGCTAAAACGCAAGCACATAATAACGTTCCCGCTTTAGAGCAGCACATTGCAGCCGGTTGTGCGACGATGGCCATGCAGCAAGCTGCATTTTCGATTGGGCTTGGTGCAGTATGGCGTACAGGCGATTTTGCTTTTGATGCTAATGTTCATCAACAATTAGGTTTGTCGGCACAAGACCAAATAGTGGGCTTTTTATATGTAGGCACACCAGCGGTAACGGCGCCAACAAAGCCATTAAAAAATGGACGCCAATTCGCTCGCTATTTATAAGCGGGAGTAACAGATAATATAAGCCTTAATTTAGCCACGTGGCTCGCTGATGCTGGGATGGTTAAATAGGGCTAGGGCGTCTATTCGTAGAATTCAAGTGGGATTATGTTCTGATAAACATAATAGCCTAATGGTCCCATCAATAAACTGAGCATCGACCAGACAAAACGTTGAGCATTTCCGATAGGTGCTTTCGACATTAAGGCTCGATAGCAAAAGTGAATATGTAAAATTAGTAATGCGATAAGCATTATGACTAACGTAATATCCATATTATCCATGTCATGTTCCTTTGCGTTCTAGCAATGACTTATTTAAGTGTAAACTTAAAATCTCAATTTGCAGTAAAAATAATAGTAATCCATGTTATTAAACGGCTATTCACTGCTAACATCTTTAATCTACTTTAAAAATTAACGGATTAATAGTCTGTAAACTACTAAATATTAATAATTTTTAATTGTTGCACAAAGGTATTAGTTGTCCATCATCATTTATTGAATGTTTGAGCTGAATCCCATTTCGTTGGGGTAACCACAATGGATATTTGTGCATGGTCACGTTAAATAACGGACTATTCATTAGCGTTGTTAACCAAACTCTCACTTTAGGGGATTGGTTGTTGTTAAACCATATCGGCTCAACATTAGCAAATTGGCGAATAAATGGAAAAATAGCAAAGTCAGCTAATGTGACGGTATCTGTGCATAAAAACCGATGTTGATTTAAGCAGGTTTCTAGACGTTGTATAAAGTTTTCTGCTTGTTGTCGATACCAGAGTTGACCGTATTCGGGGTATCTGTCGGCATACTTATATTTATCTAACCAGGGTTTAAATTCATTATCGTTAGCATTAATGAGCGATTCTGTTGCTGGCTTATCTAACCAATATTGCAGTGACTGATACTCGGCTGGGGTTAAGTAGTTGGTTTCAGGTGCTGGGTGCTCAGTTAATGCAAAGCGCATAATATCAATACTTTCACTGATCACTTGGTTATCTGTCGTGACAAGTACTGGTACTGTGCCTTTGGCCGAAATGGCTAACATCTCTGCGGGTTTATGTTTAAGTTCAATTTCACGCACTAACGGATTAAGTTGGCTCAAATGAAGGCTAATACGTGCCCGCATGGCATAAGGACAGCGACGAAAGGTGTACAAAATAGCAGAATTCATTAGGGATCATATCAAATTAAGTCTGGCTAATAGAGTAACGCTTTTAAGGCCTGAATCCCAAAATAAAATGCTCACAACAAAGCAAAAAAGGTGCGTCGGATTGTTTTAGTATTTTTTTGAGTTTGACTTAGGTATACTTGCGGCCGTTTTTTTGAGTCTGTGCACAGTGTGCCGGCTATATTATATGCACTGGAAATTAAGTTCCAGCCAGCGGAGTTTCAACAGTTATGCAAGAAGCTAAACAAGACATGATCCAACAAACGTCTCAACCCCAAATTGCCGTATGCGCATTATATAAATTTGTCGCCTTACCTCATTTCGAGGCTGTTCGTCAGCCATTGCTCACAGTCATGGAACAAAACGACATCAAAGGTACCTTGTTACTTGCCCAAGAAGGGATCAATGGCACTGTTGCTGGCACCCAATCCGCCATTGAGAATTTATTGGTCTGGTTAGACACACAACCAGGTTTAAATAACATCGTCACCAAGCTGTCTTTTGATGATGAAATGCCATTTTATCGTACTAAAGTAAAACTTAAAAAAGAAATTGTGACTATGGGTGTTCAAGGTATAGACCCGCGTAAAGTCGTTGGCACTTATGTTAAGCCCAAAGACTGGAATGCACTGATTTCAGATCCTGAAGTGGTATTGGTTGATACCCGTAATGATTATGAAGTGAAGATTGGTACCTTTAAAAATGCGCTTAATCCCGTAACCGAGACTTTCCGTGAGTTCCCTGAATACGTCAAACAAAACTTAGATCCTGGCAAGCATAAAAAAGTGGCTATGTTTTGTACCGGTGGTATTCGTTGTGAGAAATCAACCGCTTATTTAAAAGAGCAGGGCTTTGATGAGGTGTATCATCTTGAAGGTGGCATTTTAAAATATCTTGAAGAGGTGGATCAACAGCAAAGCTTATGGGAAGGTGAATGCTTTGTGTTTGACAACCGTGTGGCCGTTAATCACAGCCTTGAAAAAGGCCAATACGATCAGTGTAATGCTTGTCGTATGCCAATAACGGAAGCCGAAAAGCAATCTGAAGCTTATGTTCAAGGTGTGAGTTGCCCTCATTGCATCGATAATATTCCTCAAGAACAACGTCAGCGATTTATTGAGCGTGAGCGTCAAGTGCAATTAGCTAAGCAACGCGGTGAAGCGCATATTGGCAGTGATGTAAAGCAAGTCATTGATGCACGTCGTCAGCAAAAAGAAGCTCAGCGTAAAACACAAGAAAAAGCCAACAGCAAAGGTTAACTTGATGAGTTAACTCATTAGCAGCAAAAAACCCATCAGGACACGATGGGTTTTTTCGTTTTTGGTGAAGTGAGAGCGGCATTAACATCGTAATCAATTTGCAACCGCGGCAGTTTTTTTGCTCTTGGGCTAAGCCATTGCATGATAAATCATTCTCTAATGGTTGATTATTGACTAACGCTAACGTCACGGTTTATTTATCCACCATCAATTTGATAGGGTCAACACTTACCGAACCGGCTTGAGTTAAGCACAATAGCGGATCTAAATATGACTAAAAAATCCACGGCACATGTTTATCGTTGGCTTAGTGTAACCCTTGCCTTAAATGATAACCAAGATATCGCGATGTCGGAAATAAGATTATTTTTAGCTGCCGATGCCATTTAATCTGCTAGAACATTGGTATGCAACATATTGAATAAACGATATTTAACTAAAATTATTACTGGGGAGATATGCTGTAAAGCTTATATTATGAGGTTTTTACGCCTGAATGAGTTATTCCTCAATGTGTCCCCTTGGATAAAACACGATAAATGGTTCAGCTAAGATGATTATTATGTTATTTTGGGCGCTTTTTTAAATTGAACGACTGAAGGTAAGCCAATGTTTGTTGGATTTGATTACGGCAGTGCTAACTGTGCGATAGGGGTGATGGTTGATAATACGGTGGCATTATTGCCATTATCAGCGCACTCAGATTTTATGCCGTCAACCTTGTACGCGATGGATCGCGAGCTGATCGCTGAAGCAGTGTATTGGGGCTTACCTGAAAATTTACAAGCGCAGTATTCTCATTTGCGCAGTTCGCAATTAATGCGAGCAAAACAAATGCGCCATGAACTTGATTTGTCGCCTAATGAACAAGCCGTGTTTGTTGGTCAAGCTGCGATTGATGCCTATTTAGACATGCCTGAAGAAGGTTTTTATGTCCGTTCGCCAAAATCCTTTTTAGGCGCCAATGGCCTGCGAGCAGAGCAGATTGCCTTATTTGAAGACATAGTTACCTTGATGATGATGCATGTTAAAACCCTAGCCGATAAGGCATTAAACGCCAAATCGCTTACGTCTGCTAGCCATGCCGTGATAGGTCGACCGGTTAATTTTCAAGGTATAGGTGGAGAAGACAATAACCTGCAAGCGGAAGCCATTTTACGCCTTGCCGCAATTCGCTCTGGCTTCACTGATGTGAGGTTTTTATTTGAACCATTAGCCGCTGGCATGGACTTTGAGTCAAATCTTAACCATGACAATACCGTTTTAGTGGTTGATGTGGGCGGCGGTACGACAGACTGTTCTGTGGTGAAAATGGGTCCATCATACATTGCGCAACAAGATCGAAGCCTAGACTGCTTTGGCCATTCTGGCCAACGCATCGGTGGCAACGATTTAGATATTGCGCTTGCGATGAGCGGATTGATGCCAAGCTTTGGGGCAGACACGTTAATGATTAACGGTAAACCTATGCCAAGAACCCCTTTTTGGAACGCGGTTGCCGTCAATGATATTAGTGCTCAGCGTGACTTTGTTAGTTTACCTTCCCGTAAGCTCGTCGAGCAGTTAATAAAAGAAGCACAACAACCAGACTTATTAGTTCGTTTACAAAAAGTACAAAAAAATCAAATGAGTTATCAAGTTGTACGCCAAGCTGAAGCCGCTAAAATCAGTTTGTCGGACAATGAGACTATTCAATGTTCATTAGATTTTATTGAAAAAGAGCTGTTTGTACCATTAACGGCAGCGCAGTTTGAGCAAGCTATCAATGAATCTTTAGCTAAAGTTGAAGCGTTAATGAAACAAGCCATGAAAACGGCTATCACTAAAGCGGAGCAACAAAATTGCGATATGCCAACCACTCCTGATATTGTGTATGTAACAGGCGGTACGGCGCGTAGCCCGGCCATATACGATAAAATTGCTAGTGTGTATCCCAATGCCAAAGTGGTGGTAGGCGATCATTTTGGCTCGGTAACTGCGGGCTTAACACGTTGTGCTCAAAGTGCATTTAACTAAGTCAAAGTGCAGTTAACGCATAAAGGTTGACCATTATGCTAAAAAAGAGAATGTTAACAAGCATACTGAGTCAGCAACGAGCTTGGTCAATAGGTTACAATGATAACCATAATGCCGAACGCAATATGAACTAGCATGTTGCTCAGCGGTGGTGGCGCTGATATCGGCAAAGTCAGTTTAGGCCTATTTATCATGAAAGGTATTTCATGAAAAGAATATTATTAAAGACATACCATTAATGTATGCCCTTAATTGCCTAACAACATTTTTTAAACCAGCCTCTTTTGACGATAATTAACTTCCAATGTTACAAGGTTTACTGATGAAAAAAATACTCACTGCGTTATGTTTAACGGCACTTCTTACTGCTTGTTCTGACAACGAAGTAGGTGATGTTTCACTTGGAATGTTTACTACGCAAGATATAAAATTAAACATTTTAAAGGATGATATTGCCTCTGGTGTAACGTGTCACATCGCCTCAATAGAAGAAAACCTGAGTTTTTCAGATCCAAGTGATAGCTCTATCTCTTGCAGGCAAACAGGGGAAATCACCAAAGATATGATTGCACAAATAGATAAGAGTAAATCAGGTGAAGTGGTATTTAAAAAATCAAAAAGTATCTTTTTCAAAACGATGAAAATTAGAAGAATATTTGATGCTGACAATCAAACGTTAATGTATGTATCTTACTCTACTAAAGAAACATCAGGAAGTTTCAAACACAGCCTTTCGACTGTTCCACTCTGGGGAACCAAGGCATATGTTGAGCCAACACCTGCTCAATAATGACAAGGGCGGCCCTCAGGCTCAGGGCGCTTGCACGGATTATCTGCTGTCCCGTCATACTGAAGGTGGCATGGGAAGATGCACGGGAAGAGGCATGGAAAGAACCTATTAATTCAGTGGATTGAGTCAGCTAATGTTGATATTTAACCTGCAATGCAAAATAATTATATAGCTGGTTTGTAGCGATAATATTAAGCAGAGGTTTATTAAATATCATATTTCGTCTGGGTAATATGGCAACAATATAAACTCATTTATGGTTTACTCTGCACGATCAAGAGACCGCCATCTTATCGTTAACTCAAAAATCCATGGTATTGCTTCACCTGCGGTTAATGGTGTTGAATAATAAAATTGCTGTAAACGGCACAAAATACTTGTGAAGGCTTAGCATTATTATTCTAAGTAATTTCTGTCCACAAATGGGTTAGGGGGCTTAACCCATTTTTCGCTCTCTATTTACATAAAAGTAAGTTCACAGGCCGATTTTAACTAACTTACGAAGATTCAAAGGGTTATTAATGCTTAGATTTGAACACTGTAATGTCAAAACTTGTACTAATGAATTACTCGCCTTGGGTCAGGGCGACATGAAAATGTGGTACATTTTTGATTGGTTAGATAAACACGAGGAATTACAAAACGGGACTCAAGCAGAAATAATTAAACTTTATGTAAATGATGAATTGGTAGGGTACAGTCTTTTTGAAAACTTTGAAGCCCGTGCTGACAAAAACACTTGTCATCAAGGTGTGACCTATAAAGAGTTGGGTATTATTCACTTCGTAACAGTCATAGAGCATCGTAATAAAGGTTATGCTACGTTGTTGGCCAATGCTTTGTATAAAAATATTATTGAACCAATGTTGGCACGTTATAATGATTTTCATGTTTACGTCATAGCGACTGGTCGAGCTGTCCCATTAATGGAACGGACTGATATCCCTTCAAAATACCTAATCAAGCAATTTTATTCCGATTTATCGTTTAAAGAGAAAGTGGTCAATTACCTAAGAAAACAAGAACAAAATGCATTGAATGCAGTTCCTTGTGAAATTTAAAATAAAAAGCTAACAAGTTAATCTAAACTCACCATACTTATCATAATGCGAATAGTGAGTGTTAGAGCTTAGGCACTCACACGCTTCTGTTCAGAAATGTACCACGGTGCGTAAATCATTTCTGCCCCAAAATAAGTCAGCTAATTAGATTTGAGCTTTTCCTATTTAGCTTTCATCTATAGACAACTATGCGGCTAAATCGAAGAGAGTTAAATTACAGGTGTAGATGAGTCAGCGAGTATCCAAAACAGGGATGTTTTGGTTAAGCCCACAGGGATGCTGATTTTAAAATCAAGAGCTGGCGTCTCGCTTAATCATCTGCACTAAGGTCACTCTTTCACATCCCTGTGATCGCGACATTTACTACGTCCTGTAGCTCACATGCTGCAGGCAATAAGTTCAAATGAAGCTACGTTATAAATCAAGCTAAACCAATACCAAGTAAGCTGAGTTAATTAATACCTCAAACTCACTTTTGTCCAGAAATGCGTTACGTTCGATTGCAACCAGAAACCGTAATCGCATCTCAGCGAAGAACTCGATTGTCAAACGTTGGCTTGATGATGGGGGTGATAGGGTTGACGCAGTTTACAACCTTGTTGTCATTTTAATGATTTTCTACAATGGCAGAATGCGGTCTATAGTTCAATTCCGTTTACCGCTATTTTGTTCACCAAAAAAGGGTATCTATCAACTCGATAATAGTGCGCTACACTCTTTTGGTGGCTTGGATAATTGCGCACAGATATTGGTTAAATAGCAGGTTTAAAATAGTAGGGTTGAATGAGTCACTTAGTGAGCTTAAATTTTCATTTAATAGATACAAAAAAATGCCTGTTAGAGTGACTAACAGGCATTTCACATTACGCGATTAAATTAATGCGTTAATTAACACTCGACGATATTCACCGCAAGACCACCTTTCGCGGTTTCTTTGTATTTGCTGCGCATATCTTTACCGGTATCCATCATGGTTTTGATGACTTTATCCAGTGAGACTTTATGGTTACCATCGCCGCGAAGCGCCATACGTGATGCGTTAATCGCCTTTACTGCGCCCATAGCATTACGCTCAATACAAGGGACTTGTACTAAGCCGCCAACGGGATCACAGGTTAAGCCTAAGTTATGTTCCATGCCAATTTCAGCGGCGTTTTCAACATGTTCTACTGTTCCGCCCATAATTTCAGTCAACGCCCCTGCAGCCATTGAACAGGCTACGCCCACTTCGCCTTGACAGCCCACTTCAGCGCCAGAAATTGAGGCGTTTTTCTTGTACAAAATGCCAATAGCGGCTGCGGTTAATAAATAACGGCAACACACATCAATATCAACTTCTTGCACAAACTTGTCGTAGTAACACAATACAGCGGGGATAATCCCTGCTGCCCCGTTTGTTGGGGCTGTCACGACTCGATCGCCTGCAGCATTTTGCTCATTAACCGATAAGGCAAATAAATCAACCCAGTCCATTGCAGTCAGTGGGTCGATATTATTACGGCCTTCAGCTTTTAAACGGCGGTAAAGCGCAGGTGCGCGACGACGTAATTTTAGTCCACCAGGTAAAATACCTTCTTTCTGATAACCGCGTTCTACGCAGTTTTTCATCGTTTGCCAAATTTTCCACAAACCTTGTTTTACTTCATCTTCCGATGCAATACTCTGCTCGTTGGCCATCATTAAAGACGAAATACTTAAGCCATTGTCACAACAAAGTTGCAGTAATTGCAATGCACTATTGAAGTCATAAGGTGCTTGTTCAATGGGTGTCGCCGGAGAAGCATTGCGTTGAGTGATTTCATCT
This sequence comes from Shewanella sp. T24-MNA-CIBAN-0130, assembly GCF_040310185.1. Taxonomy (NCBI): domain Bacteria; kingdom Pseudomonadati; phylum Pseudomonadota; class Gammaproteobacteria; order Alteromonadales; family Shewanellaceae; genus Shewanella; species Shewanella sp. T24-MNA-CIBAN-0130. Next base: position 57,182 of record NZ_JBEOPP010000012.1, read on the forward strand.
TCATCGAGAATAAAGCCGCCGCCAACAGAGTAATAGGTACGCTGGTAAATACATTCGCCTTTAGACAAGGCGAATAAGGTCATGGCATTGGCATGTGCAGGTAAGGTTTTGCGTCTGTGGAAGGTGACCCCTGCTTCACGGGTAAATGTCAACTGACGTCCATCTGCGAGGGTCAACTTTTGACTGGTCGATACTGTTTCTAAAATGGCATCGATAGCCTCGGTATCAACGGTTTCAGGGTCTTGACCCATTAAGCCTAAAACCACTGCTTTACCTGTACCGTGGCCTTTACCTGTTTGGCCTAGTGAGCCAAACAATTCTGTTCGTAATTCATCAATTTGATCCAATAAATTAATATCTGCGACATGCTGGATAAAAATTTTACCGGCCTTCATCGGGCCCACTGTATGTGAACTAGAGGGACCGATACCAATTTTGAACATGTCAAATACGCTAATCATGTGATTGAACCCTTGCTGAGTCGTTTATTGTTTTAGTTATAAGTGAGTATAATCGTCAAATGTAATGTTGGCGGTTTATCTCTTATTGTCACTAGAGTATCCCACAGATTAATCAATGACAGTTCATTAGATTTTTTTATGCATTATTTTCACATTAGCCAACCTTATACTTGATGTGTAATGTGACTTGATTAACTTGACGCAATAGTCAGCTGTATATTTAGGGGAAAGGTTTGAGCTATTTAATGATGGATCTTGCAGGTTTAACCATATCTGCGCTAGAAGCTGAGCAGTTACAGCATCCACAGGTGGGTGGGATTATACTCTTTAGTCGAAACTTTGAAAATAAAAGTCAATTAATTGAGCTGGTTAAGGATGTTCGCCATATTTGCCCTGGTTTATTAATTGCGGTTGATCATGAAGGTGGCCGGGTTCAGCGTTTTCGTGAGGGCTTTAGCTTAATACCTGCTATGGGTGATATTTTACCTGCAGCTAAAGGCGACTTAACATTAGCTAAACAATGGGCAAAAGAATGTGGTTTTCTAATGGCAATAGAGCTGTTGGCCTGTGATATAGATTTGAGTTTTGCACCTGTCTTAGACGTAAATGGTATAAGTGAAGTGATCGGTAAACGCAGTTTTAGTGCGCTTGCTGAGGAAGTTAGTGCATTGGCAGAACACTTTATTATCGGCATGAATGAGGCCGGTATGGCTGCTGTGGGTAAACATTTTCCGGGTCATGGCAGTGTTGCCGCCGATTCCCATGTTGCGATGCCTGTTGATCCGCGCAGTAAAGAGCAAGTGGAAGCTTTTGATATGCTCCCGTTTAAACAGCTTATAAGCCAAAAGCACCTGCAAGGCGTGATGCCAGCACATGTTGTTTATTCCAATATTGACCCCAACCCTGCTGGTTTTTCGACCTATTGGTTACAGACTATTTTACGCCAACAATTAGGATTTGATGGGGTGATTTTTTCTGATGATTTAGGCATGAAAGGCGCTAGTTTTGCTGGTGATTACCTTGGACGAGCTAAAGCGGCATTGGATGCTGGCTGTGACATGATTTTGGTGTGCAATGATCCGGTTGGCGTTAACGCCCTATTAACGGAGTTTGATTGGCCCATGGCTGAGCCTACACATACCGCATTATCGCTAACAGGTAATAGCGCGCAAACCTTACAGGCACTTGAGCAGCAAACTCGTTGGCAAACCGCGCAGCAATTGGCGATCGATATCACTCGAATTGCACAGTTACCCTAGCATAATGAACTCGAGCACCATGAAGACTAGCAACCTGAGAAAAGGGTGTTAACCATAAAATAAGCTAGGCTATGAATCAAAAAACCGGATCATATGATCCGGTTTTTTAGTCTTGAGTCCGTCATGGATTAACCGGTATAAGGTAACGGTTGGCTAGCGGAAGAACGCTCTGTTAAATCAATAGGTTTAATATTAGTGGGTTGGGCCATTTTACGAATTTGCATCACAATACCCAGTTGCGGATGATCAAAGTAATGGATCTCACCACTGCGAACTCGACGGTTTTGGATCAGCGGAATGCTTTCTAAGTAAGGTGCCAGTTGTTTCTTACCTTCAATATCTAACGCTGCATACTCGTTAAATGCCAATGGACTCGATTCAACCATTTTCTGGGTGGGTTTACGCAAAGCCAAATTACTTTCAATATAAAGGTAATGACTGAGATAAATGTTAATCGAGCCGTCTAACTCCCATACGGGGTTAATCTTTGGCGCTTCATAAAAGTCACCTAAGGCACTTAAGTCTGTGCTAGGCATAGTTTCTGTTTGAGATGGTTTTTTGACACTTAAGCCATGATATTCAAAACTTTTTGAGAAATCCTTACCGCCATAAATACGTATTGGCTTAGCACGTCGGCGAGACTGCATATTTTGTTGCCAGGTTAAATGTACTAGGCTTTTAACATAAGGCTCTCGTTGGATAGTTCGGATTATGTCACTAAATTTACTTTGGCTCTGAGCCAGCAGTAATGGTCCTTGACCTAAGTGAGCCGTTTGTGGCTTGCTTGCTGCGACATCAAAGGGCACTTGGCTTGGGTGCGTTGCCGTACTTTTACTGATGTTAGGATCATTACAGTTACTGGCGTCATTGGTCCAGTCGGTTGAAGTACAACCCTTTAAGCCAACTGAAACCCCAGTTATGTCGGTACTGATCACTGGAGTAATGATATCCACAGTGTCTTTGCTGAGTTTGGGCGGCGTGGCATTGAGCCATTTTTCAACTGATGGTTGTTGGCGTTCAAATACAAACACTTCAACTTCAAACCATGATTCTGCATGGGCTGACACGCTGTGGGATAGCGCTATGATAGCGGCGATAGCAATCGCAATTTTACGAAGCACTATTTGTCTCCAAAATTTGATGTTTAGCGAACTGTTCAAGCAAGGTGTTGATTAACTCAAGACGCTCTTTGCTTGTCTCAGCAGGAATGTTGAACTTTAACTTATTTGGCCCGTCCATTCGATAGATTTGTGGTTGGTTTTGCAACAAACCAATAATAAACATCGGATCGACGTGATTTTCCTGACCAAATTCGACGCTGCCACCCTTGGCGTGCATTTCAATTTTGGTAATACCCAGTGCTGTTGCTTGATGTTTGTACAGTGTCATCGCCATTAAATTGCGCGTGGGTTGAGGTAACATACCAAAGCGGTCAATAAATTCGACTTTAAGCTCATCAAGCATAGTGTCGCTTTCGCAGTTAGCGATACGCTTATATAATGATAAGCGCATATTGACATCACTGACGTAATCTTCTGGCAATAACGCCGGAATACGTAAATCAATTTCTGCTTTGGCGCTCATCATGTAGGCTAACGAAGGCTCTTTACCTTCTTTGAGGGCTTTTACGGCAGAGTCAAGCATTTCCATATACAAGCTGAAACCAATTTTTGAGATGTGGCCACTTTGTTCATCGCCCAGTAATTCACCCGCACCACGAATTTCTAAATCTTGGGTGGCCAGTAAAAAACCTGCGCCAAGATCTTCAAGCGCACTAATGGCTTCAAGACGTTTACGTGCATCAGAAGTCATACGCTTAGGATGTGGTGTCATCATATAAGCATAGGCTTGGTGGTGCGAGCGTCCAACCCGACCTCGAAGCTGGTGAAGCTGCGCTAAACCTAACATGTCGGCGCGGTCGATAATGATGGTATTGGCACTGGGCACATCGATACCCGTTTCAATAATGGTGGTACAGACCAGTACGTTAAAACGTTGATGATAAAAATCGGACATGACTTTTTCAAGATCGCGTTCGCGCATTTGCCCATGGGCTGCCACGACGCGGGCTTCTGGAATTAAGTCGCGAATGTTTTGCGCCGTTTTATCAATGGTTTCAACATTATTGTGTAGATAATACACTTGGCCGCCACGCAAAATTTCACGCAAGATAGCTTCTCGTGCAGTGGCTTTATCATATTCACGCACAAAGGTTTTTACGGCTAAACGTTTAGCCGGTGGGGTGGCGATAATGGATAAATCACGCATACCCGACATGGCCATATTTAAGGTCCGCGGGATAGGCGTGGCTGTGAGGGTTAAAATGTCGACATGGGCCCGTAGCGATTTAATCTTTTCTTTTTGACGTACACCAAAGCGGTGTTCTTCGTCGATAACCAATAAACCGAGGTTGTCGAAGTTAGCTTCTGATGACAGTAACTTATGGGTGCCGATAACAATATCAACTTTGCCTTCAGCGAGTTGCTGGACCACACTGCTTTGCTCTTTGGCGGTTCTAAAGCGTGACATCACTTCAATCACGATAGGCCAATCGGCAAAACGGTCTTTAAAATTTTCGTAGTGTTGTTGGGCAAGCAAGGTGGTTGGTACTAACACCACCACTTGTTTACCGGCATTAACCGCGACAAATGCTGCGCGCATGGCCACTTCGGTTTTACCAAAGCCAACATCACCACAGACTAAGCGGTCCATGGCTAACGGCGCTTGCATGTCTTCAAGCACCGCATGAATGGCGCTTTCTTGGTCGACAGTCTCTTCAAATGGGAAGCCTTGACTGAATTGGGCATATTCTTGTTCATCGATGCTCATTGCCTCGCCAGGACGTGCTTGGCGACGGGCGTAAACATCGAGCAGCTCCGCGGCCACATCTCTAATGCGCTCTATAGCTTTGTTCTTGGCTTTGGTCCACGTTTCGTTACCCAGCTTGTTGAGATGAGTATTACCGTCGCCACTGGCATTGTAGCGGCTGATAAGATGCAGTGATGACACTGGTACATACAGCTTGTCACCACCGGAATATTCCAGTTTTAAATATTCAGCGATTAAACCGCCGGTATCGAGGGTTTCTAATCCTTGGTATAACGCTACACCGTGTTCAAGATGCACAATAGGTTGGCCGACTTTAAGTTCAGCTAAATTTTTGACTAACACATCTGAGCTAACTTGCTTTTGTTTTTCGCGGCGGCGATGTTGCGAAATACGTTGACCAAACAGTTCGGTTTCACAAATGATACTCACAGCACCTTTTGCGGTGTCGGTTAGCACACAACCCCGCGCTAAAGGTGACACGATTAAGCCAATACTGTCTTTGGCGGCAAAGTAGTCGTTAAGATGAGCAAACTGTTTGGGGTTAATGCCAATCTTAGCAAACAAGTCTAACAAGGCTTCTCGGCGGCCTTCAGATTCAGCACTGAATAGGAGCTGTGGGTGTTGTTGACCATATTCTTGTAACGCAATCAGTGGCTGCTTTAATTTATGGTTGGCATTGATGTCGGGCAGCGTTTCAACGTTGGCGATAAGGGCCTGTGCTGGTAGGGCGACTTCTGCTAGCGGCTCACCGGCATTATTAGTGTCGGTGGCACTATATTGCTGCAGTAATTGAGTACGATTAAAGGATTTAAATGCCGCAAATAATTCATCATTAAGCAGGTAAAGCTCTTTGGGCGCCAACAAGGGTCTTAGTGGATCGACGCGTCGGTCTTCGTAGCGCACATTGACTTCATGCAAATGGGATAAGCTGGCTTTTTCAATATCGCCTATGGTGATGAGTTGACTGTTTTGTGGCAAGTAATCAAATAGGCTGGCAGTGTCATCGAAAAACAGCGGTAAATAGTTTTCAATGCCTGCAGGCATTAGATTACGACTGACAAGTTGATAAACCGATTCGGCTTCTTTTGAAATGATTTCAAAACGGCGACGATAGCGTTGCCTAAAGCCTTCAATGGCATGGCTGTCGGTCGGAAATTCTTTGGCTGGCAACATACGGATGGCATCACGTGCCATGCCTGAACGCTGAGTATCAACATCAAAAAAGCGGATTGATTCTACTTCATCATCAAACAGTTCTATGCGTAATGGTTGTGAAGAGCCAGTCGGGAAAATATCAATAATGGAGCCACGAATGGCAAACTCGCCATGTTCGTATACTTGGTCGACTAGATGATAACCTGTGTCAGTTAAATGTTGCCTAGCCTGTTGTAAGCCGTAAGTGTCGCCTTTTTTTAACACCATAACATTGGCGGTCATAAACGACTTTGGCGGTAATCGCACCATTAAGGTGTTTACTGGCACGATAACCACATTATGTTGGCTTTGATTGATATTGGCCAACGTTTCAAGTCGCTGTGAAATCAGGTCTTGATGTGGCGAGAAGCTATCGTAGGGCAAGGTTTCACGGTCGGGAAACAAACACACATTCACATTGATGTGGTTTAACAAATAACTCAGCTCCACCTCAAGTGACAAGGCGCTGGGCGTGTCATGGGTGACGATAATACTGGTGCCAGCATGGTTATTAATTAAATTGGCCAGGGTGATGGCTTGCGAGACCCCACCCAAGGTTGCCAAAGTTTGCGTTTGTTGGCCTTTTTTTACACTCGGCGGCGTGAGTACACTATATAAATTCATTAAAATCTTTTTCAGTTCCGTTTGCGATCAAGTCTTATAATAAGGCGAGGCTTCAGCTACGCTGTTTATCGATATTCTGCTTACGTTTTTTGAGCATTTTTTGCTGTACATTCAAACTTGCTCTGACTAATTGCTCAATATCATCTTCAAGTATTTGGCTAAATTCAAGTTCACAACGCCAAGAAGGTGTTTCTGCAGTGTCATTTGTTGCTGCTGTACAGGTTCTAATTTGGCAAATACACAATAATGCGACTAACTCAGTATGCAAATAGATGTGGGTTTTAACGAACTCATTCGCGGTTAACGGTCGTGTTGAGATAATACTGATCCCACTACCGCCGAATTGATCGCCAGTAAATAACTCACCATCCTGAACTTCTTTTTCAAGCACATGTTGTAATACTAAATCGACCTTGCGTGATTGTAATTTTAAAAAGTCGACCACGGCTTTGGCATCATTATCTAGGTGTCGCAATTGCAACAGGCAGCTTGCTTCAAGACTTTTGACTTCTGTGAGCAGTTTTAAACCAACCGATTGCATGTCGCGTAGCTCATCATCAGTGGGTAAAGCGTGGCTTGGATCCCACGAAGTTAAGTACACATTAAAGTTGTGAGGCACATTAAAATAAGAATTGCTGTCAGGTATCAAGGTTTGCCTCTTTATTTATCACACTAATAGCCCTATTATCGTGCCCAACTTAATGATTTAGCAAGTCATACACGCTGGCTTGTTGTTTTCATAGTGTCATTTAGCCTGATTGTCTGACTAATACGCCCAAATGGGCGCACAGGATTAGTATTTTTTTATGAATTTAGGATTTTCATTTTTTATCGGCTACCGTTATTGGCGAGCCCGAAAAGCGAATGCTTTTGCCTCTTTTATTACCTTTTTTGCTGTATCGGGTATTTTTTTAGGGGTGACGGCATTGATCGTCGTCAGTTCGGTGATGAATGGATTAGAAGGCCAGCTAAAAAACCGTATTTTAGGTGCGGTGCCGCAGATGACCTTGATCAGTGACATGGGATTTAGAGATTGGCAGCAAAGTACCCAAAGTCTGTTGGCGGATAAATATTTATTACAAAATATTCGTGGCATTGTGCCAAGTGCGACAACCCAGGCCATGATCCAATCGAGCAGTAACATTCATGCCATTCAAATGTATGGGGTATATCCTGAACTTGAGCAATCCTTGTCGAGTATTGCGTCTCATACTTATTCTGATGCGTTTTCAACGTTACAAGCGGGGCAGTATTCAATTGTACTTGGCGTTGATCTTGCCCGAAAACTAGACGTGAGAGCGGGTGATAAGGTTAGGGTGTTAAGCGGTGATGGTGTGGTGTATTCGCCGATGGGCCCCGTGCCTAGCCAACGTAAGTTTACCGTTGCCGGTGTTTTTGAAATGGGCTCGCAAGTCGATTCTAGCGTGGCGTATGTGCATTATAAAGATGCGCGTAAATTGATGCGTAAAGACAGCAATACCATTAATGAACTGCGAGTGTATTTGAACGATCCTTTTTCTGCACCTGCGTTAGCGCCAAAAGTGGTTGCTGGATTTGCTAAGCAAAACATTGACATTCAAACGCGTGATTGGCGCCAAGATTTTGGCCATTTATTTGCGGCGGTCAAGATGGAAAAAAATATGATGTCATTGATGCTCAGTTTAATTGTGGCCGTGGCTGCATTTAATATTGTCTCAGCATTGGTGATGATGGTGGTCGATAAAACCACCGATGTTGCGGTGTTAAAAACCCAAGGGTTAACCACCACCTCGGTGATGACGATTTTTATTGTGCAAGGCTCGCTTAATGCGCTGTTAGGCTTAATGCTTGGCGCGATTGCGGGCATAGTGTTAACGCTTAATTTGAATGAAATATTAACCACTTTTGGTATTTCTATATTGGGCGTAGGTCAGACTCTGCCGGTGCAATTGTCATTAGCGCAATTGAGTTTTATTATTTTAGGCACCTTATTTATTACCTTATTTGCCACCCTTTATCCCGCGTTGTCCGCCGCAAGGGTTCAACCTGCTACAGCTTTGAGATACGAATAATGAGTCAGACACAACAAGCGTTATTACAGGTTCAACATGTCAGCAAGCACTATCATGATGGTGAAGTGACTACCCAAGTACTGTCGGGTGTTGATTTAACCGTTTATAAGGGCGAACAGTTGGCCATTGTAGGCAGTTCCGGTTCGGGTAAAAGTACCCTTTTACACATTATGGGGACCTTAGATATGCCCTCATCTGGTTCTGTATTGTTAGACGGTGAAGATTTATACCAATTGTCTAGTGCTCGTCAGGCACAAGTGCGTAATCAAGATTTGGGTTTTATTTATCAGTTTCATCATCTGTTGCCTGAGTTTACCGCGATTGAAAACGTCGCGATGCCTGCGTTTATTCAAGGCAGGGATAAAAACCAAGCCTTGATAGACGCTAAAAACTTACTTGAGCGTGTTGGACTAGGCCATCGTTTACACCATATCCCGGCGCAATTATCGGGCGGTGAACGTCAACGTGTTGCAATAGCAAGAGCATTGATAAACAAACCAAAGTTGGTATTAGCCGATGAACCCACGGGGAATTTAGACGCCAGCAGTGGTGATAATGTTTATCTGATGATCCGCGAGTTGGCGCAGCAGTTTGGTACCGCGTTTGTGGTGGTAACCCATGATCATAAATTAGCCGCGAAAATGGATCGCCAACTCACCATGAAAGACGGGGTGTTGCAGGTGGCGAGTTCAGTCACTACTGTGCCTGTAGGACAAGTTTAATGAGTAAGTGGTTACCGTTAACAATTGGCTGGCGTTTTTTTCGCGCCAGGCAGTCGAATGGCTTTATCGGCTTTATTTCATTTGCGTCTACTGCGGGTATTGCCTTAGGTGTTGGCGTGTTGATTGTGGTGCTATCGGCCATGAATGGTTTTGAAAAAGAGTTACAAGACCGCTTATTAGGCGTGGTCTCTCATGGTGAACTCGTTGGCGTTAATCAACCTATTGCCGATTGGCATGAAATTGCACAAAGTGCGGCCAAAATACCGCAAATTACAGGTACGGCTCCGTTTGTTCGTTTACAAGGTTTAGTACAAAAACCCGATGGTTTTCAAGGGTTAGTTGTCAATGGTGTTGATATTGAGTATGAGTCCGATGTGTCGAGTATTGCTGATTATATGTCTGCCGAGACTTGGCAGACATTAGCTGGTGATGAAAATAACATTGTCCTTGGCCGCAGTTTATTGACTAAATTGGGCTTAAAAGTGGGTGATACTCTGGCGATGTATACGCCAGATGCGAATAACCGTAAGTTAACGTCGGCCAAGAGTCATCGCTTTGTTGTCTCAGGTGTGTACACCTTGGGTGGTGAGATTGAGTCAACTCAAGCTTATGTGTCGCTTGATTATTTAGCCGATTTACTCGAGCTGGGCTCCGCGGTTTCTGGGGTACGAATTCAAGTCAATAATGTCTTTCATGCGGCGAGTATCACTCGTGATTTAGGTTTTGCCCAAGAGCAGTATTTATACATTAATGATTGGACTCGTAGCCAAGGGCATTTGTATCAAGATATTCAGCTTGTTCGTTTAGTTATGTATTTGGTATTAGCCTTAGTGATAGCCGTGGCCTGTTTTAATATTGTGTCTACCTTAGTGATGGCCGTACGTGATAAAGCCTCTGAAATTGCCATTTTAATGACCATGGGGCTTCATCGCGGCGCCATTATGGCCATTTTTATTATGCAAGGTGCTTTAAATGGGCTGATGGGATGTAGCATTGGTGGTGTGTTGGGTGTTGTGGTTGCTTATTATTTAAGTGATATTGCATCTGGAATAGAGCAGTTATTGGGTATTCAGCTCTTGGCATCAGATATTTATTTTATTGATTTTTTACCGTCGCAATTGCATGCTCAAGATGTGGTCTTGGTGCTGGTGATGGGATTAGTGATGAGTTTAGTGGCAACCATTTACCCTGCGTGGAAAGCAACCAAAATAGCGCCTGCCACCGCATTAGCGGGCAGATAGTTTATACATAGATGAGCAAACATGGGTTAACTCGATTGTCACAATACGCGTTTAAGCACCTTAGTTATGGCTTATAAGGATGGGGGTTATGCCTTGTAACCAATGCACTGATTCGGTTTTTAAACAAAAAATTGGTCGTTGTAAACGCTGCATGTGGCAGTTAACGCTACTGAGTTTAGTTACGTGGCCACTTTGGTGGTATTGCTATGCCGATACGCCCAAAACAGTCGAATCCATCGCGCTACTTTTTTTTGCGGTTAGTTTTAGCGGGTTACTTACACTGCACTTGCTTGTGTGGACCTACCGTACCCTGACTCAACAGGAACCATAAGCTAGCCCGCCATTAATCACCACAGTATCACCCATTTTAGCTGATTGAGTCCAATCAGTGGCTGAGCCTCCATGTCTATTGATAACAATATCTAAACTAAGTTGGCCACGTTTTGGATCAAATCCCCTAATGGTGTATGAACGTTTAATGGCAGCATTAGGGCCGGTTAACGATATCGTTAGTGCTGTTTCTGCGGCTTGTAGTGGTCACACTTTTACATAACCTCCTTGCTGATCGGCAAGGACGTCGACCCGCGACTCGCCATGAAGCACTCAGCTGTGTAGATAAGGGTTGACTTGGATGATGTTGTTTGTAGAGGTTAATTTGGCTGGTAATTTTTAGATATTGGGGTTTTCCCATTTGGCAACGTTGATGGCGAAAAATGTAAATCAATACCTTTAGCATATTATTAAGGCCGCAGAAGCGGCCTTAATAATAGTAAATTAGTCAATCTGTTGGAGACTATTGTCCTTTACGCTTTTGCCATTTAAATAAGATTGAATAGCGCCACATGCTTTTAATGACAACGTAGCCAATTAAAGCCGACACAATGCCCAAGGCTAAACTGCCGATTAAAAAAGGTGGGCCTATGGTCGATAAAGACGCTTCAATCCATGCCCAGGTGGCTTCAAAATGAAATTCCTGCGCTTTATGTCCGAGAATTCTGGTTCCCAACAGATAAGCACCATAAAACATAATGGGCATAGTAAACGGATTCGTCACCCACACTAGGGCGACAGCAACGGGAAGGTTGACGTTAAACAGAATGGCAAACCCTGCAGCGACTACCATTTGAAATGGCAAAGGGAGCCAAGCCACAAATAGCCCTACAGCAAAGGCCCCTGGGGCCGATTTGCGATTTAACACCCATAGGTTGGGCTTGTGCAATAGTTTGCCAAACACCCGTAAATACTTATGCTCACGGAGTGTTTCTGCTTTTGGCATAAATCTTTGTATTAATTTTTTTGGCATATTTGTCGATTAATGTCTTTACTAATTCATTATGAATCGATTTATCTATGGCTTTTGCGCCTGTTCTTTATCAGCGATGTTATGGCCTTCGCTGGTACCTATAGGATGGTTACCTATTTTATTCTTGGCTATGGTTCTTTGCCTTCGCAAAGGGCCGCTTATGGCTGGTTGCTTATTCGCAGTCATTTGGCTAAGCCTGTTGTTTCATTGTTTGTTTATGCATCAATATGCTGAAAAATCCCAACAAATTGAGTTTAAGGCGCAGATAGTATCACTAGTTAACCAAAACCGCGACTGGATTAGTTTCGATGTGCGCGTTATTAATCAAGCTGATCAAGACGCTTTTTTTGAGGCGTTGGCGCTTAATAATGTGCAGCGATACTACCGATTAACATGGCAAAAGCCAGATAAAATTGTTATTGGCCAGACATGGCTATTTAGTGCCAAGGTCAAAGGGATCTCAAGCATCCAAAACCAAGGTGGTTTTAATCAACAAAAGCAGTTCATTAGTCAGCATATTATCGCTAAAGGTCGTGTTAAACGAGCTGAACTGCTCAGTCACAGTATGTCTGTGCGTCAACAGGTTATTGATGCATTGTCACCCACCTTGGCACAATTTGCTCAGGGGGATATTTTACAAGCGTTGATTTTTGGAGATAAAAGCGGTTTAAGCGCAATACGATGGCAGCAGTTGCGTCAGACGGGAGCAGGGCATCTTGTTGCAATTTCGGGCTTACACTTATCGGTCGTTTTTGGTTTGTTTTACGCCATAATGATCGGGCTGAGTCGTTATGCTTTTTCTTGGCAACATTTAGGTAAAATTCAACTCGCAATGGTGATTGCTGCATTATTCACTTTTGGTTATGGCTACTTATCTGGTTTTGCTGTTGCCACGCAACGTGCATTATTAATGCTATTTTTGTTACTCATATTCAGCTTGATTAAACAATTTAGCCACCATTGGGATCGGCTCGTATATGCATTGTTTTTTGTGCTGTTGGTCGATCCCTTTGCGTCGCTCGGTGCTGGGCTATGGTTGTCGTTTGGGGCTTTGGTGATCATTTTATTGGCGGTAAAATCCACCACTGTAGATCAACAACCTATGTTGGGCTCTGATCACGTTAATCAAAGTATCGATGTTCCTAAATTTGATATGACCGAACGATGCATACAAAAAGCTAAACAGGTAAAGGATAAGATACTGCATGGACTGAGTGTGTTGTGGTCCATTCAATGGCGTTTAGCGCTGTTCCTAGGTGGTTTGCAAGGCATATTATTTGGTGGGATTTCACCTCATAGTATTTGGTTAAATATGTTGCTAGTACCTTGGTTTAGTCTAGTGGTTATTCCGTTAACAATACTGAGTTTTTGCCTTTGGTTAGTGGCATTGTGTGTCATGTGGTTATTGGGCATAGATCTTGTTTCACTGCAAAGCCTTGGCTTGATGATATTTCAGTGGGCTAATATAAGTCTTGAGCCATTTGCGTGGTTATTACAGCTGAGCGATCATTTGCCGTTAAAACAGCTTGCGTTAACTGAACAGGAACTGGCGGGATTACTGTTTGTTTTTTTTGCAATTATCTTGTTGATGTTTCGGGGTTATGTGCCTAACAACCGTAAACTGGCTTTTCGCCTTTTGGTTGCCGTGCTCATGCTACCAATCATCGTGAGCAAGTTGGTGACTCACCAGATATTGTTTCCGCCATCGTCATCATCACGTTCAGCACCATGGCAACTTCATGTCATTGATGTGGCTCAAGGTATGGCGGTGGTTTTGCAACAAGGTCAACATGGGATTATTTATGACACTGGGGCAGCATATGGCGATTTTAGCTATGCGCAGCGTGCAATATTGCCTTTTCTGGCGAGCAAAGGCATCAGGTATATTGATTATATCGTGGTGAGCCATGATGATAATGATCATGCTGGTGGATTGAATGTGTTGCTAGATAAATTTCCGCAGGCGACATTAATAGCCGATTTTTTAACCTCAGCCTCAACCTTGCCTGAGTCATCACCCGCAGTGCAAGCTTGTGAAGGTGAGTTACATTGGCGTGGCGTGCAGTTAACTTTCATCAGTAATCATTTAACGACCAAGAGTAATGATAATAACCAATCATGCGTGGTTAAGCTGTCTGATGGCCAGTCTTCGGTATTGTTAACTGGAGACATTGAAGCCCCTAGAGAACAGGCATTAGTCGCCGCGAATGTTGATATTCAAGCCGATATCTTATTAGTTCCACACCATGGTAGCCGAACATCTTCTACTCCGGCGTTTATCGATAACGTTAATCCTCGATTAGCCATTTTTACTGCTGGTTTTTCTAACCAATATGGCTTTCCTAAATTGGATATTTTAACCAGGTATCAACAGCGAGACTGCAAAATATTACAGACGGGCCATGTGGGCCAAATTAGCATCAATTTCACTCATAATGATTACTACGTCACCACTTATCGGCAAAAAATGGCCCCATTTTGGTATAACCGTTTGTTTAGGTTTGGTGAGTCACTTAAAGCAGAGTAGAATATCACTTATGTTTGCTAGTTAAGTATTGGATTCAATGTCAGCATCACCTAAAAATGAAATATGGATCGTTTTCAAACGTTTGATGGCCTATATAGTCCCAATGAAAGCCATGTTTATTATGGCTGTTCTAGGCCTTATTACCTATGGCGCAGTCGATGCGGCGTTTATTGCATTTATTAAGCCTTTTATTGATGAAGGTTTCAGCCAAACTCCAGCGATAGCTGCTGGTGTCGACTTACCGACACATGGTGGGTTTAACGCCAATAAAGACATTATGTTAATGGCTCCTATTGCGGTTATTGTCATGTTCAGCATACGTGGCGTGGCTAACTTTGTGTCGACCTATTGTGTCTCATTCATGAGTGCACAGCTCATCATGGATATGCGCCAACAAGTTTTTGAACATTATCTGCGTTTACCCGTGAGTTATATCGACCGCGAAAATAGTGGTAATTTGATTTCACGTGTCACGTACGATACCGAACAAATTGCTCGTGCATCCGGTAGTGCGTTGATTTCAATTGTCCGTGACAGCATGACCGCGATCGGTATGTTAGGCATTATGTTCTACTATTCGTGGAAATTATCATTATGCATATTGGTGATAGGCCCAATTATGGGCGTTGTGATCAGTATTGTCAGTAAGCGTTTTCGTAAGGTTTCTAAGCAAATTCAATCTGCAATGGGCGGCGTTACCGCAACCACTGAACAGATGATTAAAGGCCATAAAAACGTGTTGGTGTTTGGTGGCCAAAAAACAGAGGTTGCTCGTTTTTATAAAGTTAACGACCAAAACCGGTATCAAAATATGAAGCTAGCGGTGGCTCAATCAATTAGCCAACCGCTCATTATGGTGATTGGATCTTTTGCTCTGGCTTTTGTACTGTATGCCGCCACTTGGGAGAGCATGAGAACGGATTTAACCGCTGGAACGTTTGCGGCTATTTTAGGTGCCATGTTAGCCATGCTTCAACCGATTAAAAACTTAACCCGTGTTAATGCCGAATTTCAACGAGGCATTGCCGCCTGCACTACAGTGTTTGAATTATTAGACACAGAACCAGAGCCCGACACGGGTGAGTTTAGTATTGATCGTGTTCAAGGTATGCTGACATTTGAAAATGTCACGTTTACTTATCCAGGCCAAGAAAAGTCCGCCTTAAACAGTATTGATTTTGAAGTTAAACCGGGTAAAACCATTGCATTAGTCGGACGTTCTGGCTCTGGTAAGTCGACCATCGCCAGTTTGATTACCCGTTTTTATAGTGGCTTGTCAACCGGTGATATCCGCCTTGATGACACCAGCATTTACGATTACCAGTTAAAATCATTACGTAATCAAGTGGCTTTAGTGTCGCAACAAGTGACCTTATTTAATGACACTATTGCTAATAATATTGCCTATGCTTACCCAGGAGAAGTGACTCGAGAGCAGATTGTCCATGCCGCTGAACTGGCTTATGCGATGGAGTTTATTGATACCTTGCCACTGGGATTAGACACCCAAGTGGGTGAAAACGGGGTGTTACTTTCAGGCGGTCAACGTCAACGTCTTGCCATTGCTCGTGCTATGTTACGTGATGCGCCAGTGTTAATTTTAGATGAAGCCACATCGGCTTTGGATACCGAGTCTGAAAAAGCGATTCAAAAAGGCCTCGATAATCTTCGACATAACCGTACATCGATTGTGATTGCCCATCGTTTATCCACCATTGAAAGCGCCGATGAAATTTTGGTTATTGATCAAGGTCGAGTTGTTGAACGCGGTAATCACAGTGAATTAATTGCCCAAGCAGGCATTTACGCCAACCTTTACCAGATGCAGTTTAGCCAATAATGATCGGGTGTTTGTGATGCAACAGCTTATTCAGCGCATTTGGTATCAAGGGCACCCAGCCAAGTGGTTATTATTGCCGTTATCTGGGTTATTTGGGTTAATATCCTCTATTCGGCGAGGACTGTTTTTGTGTGGGCTTAAACAGGTGCAAGTGTTGCCGGTGCCTGTGATTGTGGTGGGCAATATTACTGCTGGAGGCAGCGGTAAAACCCCAACAGTGATTTATTTAATCGAGTTATTACGCCAACATGGCTATAAACCAGGTGTGATAAGCCGAGGTTATGGGGTTAATATTGACGGTGTTGTTGCCGTTAACATCAATGCCAAAGCAAGTGATGTCGGTGATGAACCCGCTATGATAGTCGCTCGCACTTATGTGCCTATGGTTGTAGGCGCCAACAGAATTGCTGCGGCACAGACGTTATTAGTTGATTTTGATGTGGATGTTATTATCAGTGACGACGGCCTACAGCATTATGCGTTAGGGCGTGATATCGAAATTGCCTTAGTCGATGGTGAGCGACGTTATGGTAATCACTGTTTGTTGCCTGCAGGGCCTTTGCGAGAAGGTTTAGGGCGTTTAAGCTCGGTTGATTTTGTGATCAATAATGGCGGGCCAGCTCAAGATGATGAAGTGTTGATGACACTTGCTCCTGCACCTCTTTGTCAGGTCGATACTAGCCTACATGATGAATTTACTCAGCAGCACAGTCTTGTTGCTATGGCGGGTATTGGTAATCCGCAACGCTTCTTTAATAGTATTAGTCGGTTAGGCTATAAAGTAGTAAAAACCGTTGAGTTTTCAGACCATCAGGCTTTTGATGAAAAGCAATTAAGTGAGTTATCTGTGCAACATTCATTATTAATGACTGAAAAAGATGCGGTTAAATGTCGCGATTTTGCACAATCAAACTGGTGGTATTTACCTGTAAATGCGAAGCTTAACTCAGAATTTGATCACGCATTGTTGAGCCAATTACAGCAAGTGGCTCAAACTAAAAAAGGACTGTCTCATGGCATTTGATAAAAAATTACTCGAAATTGTGGCCTGCCCGGTATGTAAAGGTAAGCTAGAATATGACAAAGAGTCGCAACAACTGATCTGCAAGTTTGATAAGTTAGCCTATCCTATTACCGAAGGTATTCCGGTATTATTGGAAAATCGTGCAACAGCTTTGGTGACAGAATAACGTACAAGCTGAGTCATTGAGTATTCAGTCATTAATGCGCCCTCAGGGGCGCTTTTTTTGTCTAAAATGGGTGGCAAATATCGATAAACAACAATATTTGTTGGTCTTTATACATAGCTTATATCTCGATATTGGACCCAATAAGAGGGGGTTAACCAAGCCATTCATTGTTATCGCTTAGTGGGTGGGGAAGCAATATGAAAAAAGTGCAGCAGTTTTAGCATCCTGGCAATGGTTCAATTATTTCGCTAGACCTTTTCTAAATATTAGCAGCAAAAATGCAAAGCCAGTCTATTGGGGGGTTTAGCATTTCAGGCCAGCACCTTTAACGATTACAGAATGGATATCTCGTCGTAGAAGACCTTGATACTAAAAAGAAAAAGCTTGCCTATAAGTGCAAGCTTTTTTTGTAAACAGAGGGGGATATTTGCTGATAAGCTGAGTTAAGATGCAAATTTAAGGTTTTGTGGCTAAATCTTGGTATAAGGTCTCAATCCACTTATCGGCAGAGATAAACTCCCAGCTCCAATTGGCGTACTTGGGCGGTACACCCTGTTTTTTGATGGTGGCTAAATCGTGACCCATTTCTATTTCACCTCGCATCCAATTAATGCTGTCATCAAGCATATGCTTAAATGTTAACAATGCATTTTTATCACCTAACGCACCATGACCAGGGATCACTTTGGTCTTGTTGTCCAAACGATTTAATATCATGCTGACGTTTTCCCGATAACCGGTCACTGAACCTCCAGCCGCTAAATCGATGTAGGGAAAACGATCTTTAAAGTATAAATCGCCCATGTGAATAATATTGGCCTTTTCCCAAATAACCACACTATCACCATCAGTATGACCAGGACCTAGGTGGATGACCTCTAACGTATCTTGGTTAAAATGAATTGAGATGTTTTCTGCATAAGTGATAACAGGTAATGCTGACGCGGGTGAACGGCTATCAGCTTTGAGGCGTTTGAGGACATTGTGATGCGCTAAGATAGTGCCTTTTTCACCAAAATGGGCATTGCCGCCAGTATGATCGCCATGATAATGAGTATTGACAATGTATTTGGGCACCCCGGGTTGAATTTGCTTGAGTGCTGCAGTAATTTTATCTGCTAAAGGCGCAAATTGGTCATCAATGATCAATATGCCGTCTTCCCCAGCTGAAACGCCAATATTGCCACCGGCGCCGATAAACATATAAGTATTATTGTCTAGTTTTTGGGATTTAATCATCACATCACTGAATTTATCATCAGCAACGGCTAATGTTTGGGTTAACGCGAGCATAGTTAACGCACTGAGACCGATAATTTGACGTTGAAATCTTAGTTTCATGACTATCCCTTTATTGCTGTCATTGTGATTATTTATTGTGTTTATTTATTGTGATTAATACTGCTTAGCAAAGCAAATTGATCACTCATTGTGCCATGGCCCTAGGTTGCGTCAACGGTGTATTTCAATATCGCTTGTTATCATTTGACGAAGCGCCCCGTGAGTTGAACTGGAGATTATGTAGCATAACTAATCTCTGTTAGGGGTTAACCACAGTGACTATTTACCCTCCTGTAGTGCTTGGGGCTTGTATTTATGAACAAAATCACCACACTGAGCGTGTTAACTTATTTTGCAGTAACAGGAACGTCAGATGATAAAACAAAAAATAGTATTAATCACAGGTGCATCTAGTGGTATCGGTGAAGCCACAGCCAAAACGTTAGTCAAAAGCGGTCACAAGGTGATACTGACTGCCCGCAGACAAGAGAAATTGGATAACTTGGTGGCCATGCTAGGGGAAGATAATGCCCTAGCCATTGCCGCCGATGCGACCCAATTTGATGCATTAGAAAAGGTCGTGACAGCTGGCATCAACAAGTTTGGCAGACTGGATGTGGCCTTCGCTAACGCAGGCACCGGGGTAACCACTTCGGGTACCGAACAGGGGGATCCAGATGAGTGGTCAAAACTTATCGATATCAACATCAAAGCCATGTTATGGACGGCCAAGTTAACGCTGGCCCACTTACGTGAAACCAAGGGGCATTTTATTTTAACCAGCTCAGTGGCTGGGCGTACGTCACATAAAGGGTCGATTTACGGTGCCAGTAAATGGTTTGCTTATGGCTTTGGCCAGAACTTGGCCGAAGAAATGGCTCAATGGGGCGGACGCTGCACTACCATTGCTCCTGGTATGGTCAACACCCCATTTTTTGATGAGCCTAAACCCGATAAATTAGACCCGGTTGATGTAGCCGAAGCGGTACTTTTTGCTATTGAAGCAGAGCAGCGCTGCAATGTACGTGAAATATTTTTAATGCCAACACATTAATATCGCGGCTATCACGCGCCCAGATCGAAGCGAACAGGTGTTTACTATCGGCTCAGCAAAAGACACGTTAGTGGCCATATAACCAGACCACAACAAGATGTGGCAGCAGATACAGGGCTCAATACTGTGCCCTGTTGCCTAATCGCTCAGCCTAGATGCTACTCATTATTAGCCCAAGGTAACAGTTTGTGAGCCAAGGTGTTGGCTACACCTAATCTGATCGCGGCTTTATGGCGCATTATATACAAGGCTTGGTAACACAATGGCACTAAATACAGGCTAGTGACCGTTGAAAAGGTGAGACCACCAATAATGGCAATGGCCATTGGGGAATAAGGAGGCCCACCACCCCCTATTTGGGTGTCTCCTAAGGCTAATGGAACCAACCCCAGTACCGTGGTCGCGACGGTCATTAATACCGGACGTAATCGGGTTATGCACACACTTATAATCGTGTTGCTGAGCTTATCTAAATCGGGTGTCATTTGGTTGATTTGGTCTACCAGAACAATACCGTTATTGACCACTATGCCCATTAAGATGAGTATGCCAATCATTGACATCACCGACATGGGTGTACCGGTTAACCAAAGCGCCCAAAATACGCCAGTAATGGAGAACATGATTGAGGTAATAATAGCCGTCGGTAACACTAGCGACTCAAATAATGCCGCCATGACGATATAGATCATCGCAATAGCCAAAATCATATTCACAGCCATGATTGACTGGTCTTCATCTTGACGTTCAAAGCCACCGCGTAATGAGTAGCCGTAGCCATTAGGAAAATTCACCAAGTCCATCACTTGGGTAATTTCTTTTTGTGCTTCTTCGGTGGTGAGATCTTCAAGATTTGCGCCAATAGATAAAGCCGTTTGGCGGTTAAAATGACGAATAGTATCAAATCGAGGCACCACGGTTGCTTTGGCTAAGCTGTCTAGGGTATAGACTCGGTCACCTTGACGAATAATCGGTAACTGCTTAAGTTTTTCTAACGAATTTTGCCAGCTTTTATCATAGGCCAATTCGATGCGCAGTTCGCCGCTAGGATCATGACGAAATGACCGTAGCTGTGAGCCTCGCAATGCAATGGCAATATTTGTAGCGATATCGCTTAAGGTTAAATCAAGACGAGCGGCCATTTCTCGGTCAATGACCACTACTACTTCTTGTTGGGCACTATTCACTTCAGAACGCACATCCACTAAGCCTTCAATGTTGTCGAGTAATGGCACCACTTGTTCACTCAAAAGAATAAGTTCTGATGTTGAGCGTCCGGTTAAGGTTACGCGAATGCCGCTATTTTCATTACCCCAGCCAAATTGTGGCGTGGCAATCGAAAACTTAGGAAATCCTTCGCGGATCATTTTCTTTAACTCGCCCATGTCAATGGGAATGTCTTTTTGCAATAAAATGGTCGATTGTGCATCTTGTGGGGCGTAGTAACTGTAAACAGTATCAATGTAAAATGCGTCTTTGTTGCTGTATAAATACGCTTCCATGCTGTTAATCATCGCCTCGGTGACCGCTAAATTATGCCGACCTTCTAACTGATAATTAATGTATAAACGGTCATTACCTTCACCATCACCTTGATCTTGTTGCACCATACTTAACGGCAATGCAGTTGAAGCTAATATCACCAAAGCGATAACCCCAGAACGTTTTGGTCGGGTTAAAATCCACCTTAGGCTTCGCTGATAAAAACGCCCTAAGCGATTATTATCATTAGCGCTCTTCACTTCAAAATGAAAGTGATTGAGCATAAGTGGGATAAGAGTTTTGGCAACCAATAATGATGCTGCGAGCGAGATACAAATGGCCACAGCAACATGTTCTAAAAAGATGGTCAGCTGTACTTTAACGCCAAAAATATTCGGTAAAAACACAATCGCTGTGGTTAATGTACCGGCTAAAACCGCCAACGAGACTTTTTCCACGCCGGTTAACACGGCTCGTTGGTTAGCTTTTCTCTGACAGGTGTCGTCAATGTGTGCGGCTTGTTTTTCTTGTAGCACGCTTTCGGTGACCACTACCGCATTGTCAATTAACATGCCGATCGCCAATAATAACCCCATCATCGACAGAATATTCAAGCTGTAGCCTAAAAAGTACATACCCGCCAATGTCATACACAATGAAATTGGCACCGATGAAATAACCACTAAGGTCATTTTAAGGTTACGTAAAAACAGATACAGCACGCCAAATGACAATACCGCGCCCATTAATCCGGACAGCAGTAAGTCTTTCAGTGACGACTTAACGCCATAGGCTTGGTCTTCCATGATAAACAGCTTTATACCATTAAATTGCTGATCTTGCTTAACTTGCTCGATGACTTTGAGGACACGATCTGACACCTCAACTAAATTGGCGCCTGACTCTTTAAAGACATCTATACCCACGGCATATTTTTGATCTAAATGTCGGCCTTCTCTTTTTTCAGGTAGGGCATAGTTCACCTTCGCAATATCTTGCAAACGGATACCCGGCACAATAACCAGATTGTTAATATCATCAATACTGGTAAATTCGCCTTTGGGCGAGACTTGGTACACTCGAGCGTTTTCTCTGAGTGTACCAGCACTGATGACGAAGTTTTCCGCCAGTAAACGGGTGCGTAAATCGACACTGTTGAGGCTTGATGCCGCTAATTTATCGGCATCAAGTCGGATTTCAATCTGCTTTTGTTCAACGCCGTAAAGGGTGACTTTGGATACACCGTCAACCCGCTCAAGTGGCTTACGAAGTTGTTTTTCAAGCAAATCAAATGCATTAGAGAGCTCGCGATCACTTGAAATACGGATTGTCAGCACCGGCATGTCGGCGGTTGAGAATTGTTGGATCATGACGCGTTCAACATCTTTTGGTAATAAATGTCTTACCGAGTCTATTTTTTCACGTGCCTCAAGGCTTTTCATGGCCACTTCTTCACCCCATTTCATATTGAGCTGAATAAAAGCGCCGTCTTGGGTTGAATCAGAGCGCACTTCTTCAATACCGCTCATGGTGGCAAGTGATTCTTCCAGTACCTTGGTGATATCGCGTTCAACTTCTGCTGGGCTGGAGCCTTTGTAAGGCACTTGCACCACGATTTGCGGAATATCAATGCCCGGAAACATTTCCAGTGGCAACATCCGACTGGCCGCCATACCAAACAGCATAATAGCTAAGAAAAACATACAGGTGGTGACAGGGCGCTTTATCGCCAGTTGAGTGATACTCATGCTAGCGTCTCCGCAGTATTAAGCTCAAGGTCATTTTGGGTATATTGTTTACGGTCAAACAACGCATATAAGGTAGGGATCACCAATAATGTGAGTAAAGTCGACATGCTTAAGCCGAAAATTACTGTAATGGCCATCGGTGCGCGAACCTCACTGCCGTCGCCAATACCTATTGCCATCGGCAATAAACCTAAGGTGGTTGTCAGCGTGGTCATCATGATAGGGCGCAAGCGAGATTGCGCAGCTTCATTGATGGCGCTCAACTTATCCTTGCCTTCTCGGCGTAATTGATTGATACGGTCGACCAATACAATCGCATTATTGACCACAATACCTGCCAACATAATTAAGCCAATAAACACCACCACACTTAAATGGGTGCCGGTAATAAATAAGCCAATAATGCTACCTGCAACGGCCATCGGCACTGCAATCAAAATTAATAGCGGGTGTAGCAAGGATTCAAACTGGCTTGCCATCACTAAGTACACTAAGAAAATGGCCAAAACGAGGGCTATTTTCAACGATTCAAAAGATTGTTCCATTTCTTCATTTTGGCCGCCGAACCTGGCTTGAATTGAGCTAGGGAATTGCTGTTTAGCCAGTATCTGCTGGGCTTGGAGCACGGCTTCGCTTAAATCACCGTAGGCCAAGTTAGATGACACGATGGCAACGCGTTGTTGACTGATACGATTAATTGCCGAAGGACCAATTTGTAAGTCAATGGTGGCGATGGCACTTAATGGAATAGGCTGCGCACTATTTGGGTTAATGATTAACGATTCAATGTCGCTGATTTGATCGCGTTCACTTAATTCACTACGGACTAATATATCAACTTTACGATCGCGCACCGTGAACTGGCTGGCAATAGTGCCGCCTACTCGTTGAGCAATACGGTTAGCGACAGTCGGTGCATCCATGCCTAACGCTGCGAGGCGGGCATGATCAAAGCGAATGCTGATCTCTGGCTGGCCATCACGAAGAGTGGTATTGATGTCACTAAAGCGGTCTGATTCTGACAAGGCATTAACCAGTCGGTCCGCGGTTTGTTTAAGTTGAACCAAATCATAGCCCGACAACTCAATTTCAAGTGGGGTTTTAAAGCTGAATAATTCAGGATGTTCAATCTGAGCCTCTAGCTCAGGGATATTTCTTGCGGTATTGCGCAGTACCTGACTAACCGTATTAAAGGCTAAAGGATCCGCTAACACCACTTGTAATCGGCCCCAGTTTTCACCGCCTCTGGCGGTGTCCGATGTCATTAAGCCACCGCTACCCGCTTGACTATAGGCGTGTTTAACATCGTCACGGTCTTTAATCGCTAGGGCTAACTGTTGTAATACGGCATCGGTTTCACTGACTTCAGTACCAGGAGGCAGTAAAATTTCAACATAAAATTCGCCTTGATTCATCGGTGGAATTAATTCTACACCTAACTTAGGCAGTAAACTGCTTGAAGCCAAGGTCATCACTAAAGCGATCACTAGGGTTAACACTTGGTGCCGCAGGGCATGGCGAAGTACGCGGTAATAGAACGATTCCACTATACGATATAGGACGTTAAATCCAGCGCAAATGGGTTTTAGCAGCAAGCCAAAAACGCTACTAACAAAACGGCTTATAACAATCGTTGCGGTTAACAAACCAGCGGGTAAATAGCTAAACAGTAACTTAAAAGGAAACTGCAACACTGCCAATAAGTAATAGGCTATTAATCCTTTACGGGTGGTCGGTTTAGGCATCGCGGTCACTTCAACCGGTTGTGGCAGGCTGGTAAAACCTTGACGTGAAGCCAACATAGGAATGGCGGTTAAGGCAACAAATAATGAGGCGAGTAGGGCAAAGGTGACGGTGAGCGCTTGATCGGCAAATAAGGCGCCTGCTATCCCGTCGACAAACACTAATGGCACAAATACCGCAAGTGTTGTCAGGGTTGAAGCAAAAATGGCGCCAGAGACTTCTTTACAGCCGGTGACGGCAGCCTCAATTTTACTCATGCCTTGAGATTTATAACGGTCAATGTTCTCTAATACCACGATGGCATTGTCCACCAATAAACCAATGGCTAACGCAATACCGCCTAGGGACATGATGTTTAAGCTGATATCGGCAAAATACATCATATTAAAAGTGGCGATAACCGAAAAGGGGATCGAAATAGAAATTATGAGGGTGGCAATAATATCACGTAAAAACAGGTAAATAACCAGCATGGCCAGCAAGCTGCCAAATAATGCGGCTGAGGTAACTTCATTTACTGCACTTTCAATAAATTCAGATTGGTCATAAATAATTTCTAATTGATTACTTTCATCCGTTTGGTTCATTTTGTCGAGTTCGGTTCGAAGCTTGTTCGCCACTGCAACGGTATTGGCATCACCTTCTTTATAAATAGCGAGTTCAATCGATTCAACTTCGCCAATACGGGTAATATCACTGCGTTCTTTATAGGCATCGCTGATCACCGCAATATCAGACAATCTAACTAAGGTTTGGCCATTTCGATAGACAATGACCTGACCTAATTCATCTAATGAATTGAATTGATTTAAGGTTCTGACTAAATATTCTTTATCGCCCTGGATCACTTTACCCGCAGAAAGGTTAATGTTTTCTTCGTTAATTCGGCGTTTAATGTGGTCAGCATTAAGATTGAGCTGGCTTAATCTTTGTTGATTTAATTCAATGTGAACTTCTTGCTCTAACCCTCCAGAGAGCCTCACTGCGGCAACACCAGACAAGGCTTCTAAGCGGCGTTTTAACTCTTCATCTGCAAAGGTACGCATTTGCTTTAACTGCTCCGCATCTGCATTGGGCACTGAAAATGCTAAGCGCATGATGGGATCAAGATTGGGGTTAAAACGCAATAGTAATGGTTTGTTTATGTCTAATGGCAGCTCAATGGTGTCGATTTTTTCGCGTACTTCAAGGCTTGCCATGTCCATATTGGTGCCCCACTCAAACTCGAGCACCACATCAGACATGCCTGAACGAGAAATTGAGCTAATTTTGCGTAAGCCTTTAACCACACCAACGGCTTCTTCAATCGGTTTTGACACCAGCTGTTCAATTTCAACGGGGGCGGCACCGTCATAGGCAGTGCGAATAGTCACGCTGGGATAGCTTAAATCGGGTAATAGTTTTACCGCGAGGCGAGAAAACCCCACCATACCAAACAGCATCACAGCTAACATGAACATCCACACCGTGACGGGACGGTTAACAGAAGTATTGATTATCGACATTATCCAGCTCCGTTATCGAATAGCAGCGAAGCTAAGTGGGGTAATAATCTCTACCAATGATTGATCTTTAAGATTTTGCTGGCCGCGGATGACTATTTGTTCGCCAGCTTCAACACCAAATAAAATTTCAACAGTATTATTTTCACGAAAGCCCAAGCTGACTTCGCGTCGCTGTGCTTTAGTGTCTTTTATCACATATAAAGCTTGAGTATTGTCTTGGTTGATTAATGCGTTATAAGGCACTGTAAGCACATCTAGGTGAGTGTCGTATTTCAGTTCAACACGAGTAAACATACCTGCTTTTAATTTTGCATCTTGATTTGGCACGGCTAATGTCACTTTAAAGGTGCCGCTTTGAGCATCTACAATGGGACTAATACGCAGTACTTTTGCGTCGATAATATCGGATTTAATACCCTGATTTTGTTGAATAATACTGGCTTGTTGACCCACTCGTAAACTGGCAAGTTGTTGTTCTGGTAAGTGCAATATGCCGTGAAGTTGGTCTTGATTGACAACATAAAATAGCTCTTGGAACTCTTTCGCCATATTGCCCGTTTTAACATAACGCTCGGCAATAACGCCATTAATGGGCGAGGTGATTTGGCTTTCTTTGACTTGCAGCTCGGCTAAGTCGCGCTGTGCTTTCGCCGCTTGTAGATTGAACTCGAGCTTGGCCATTTGATCTTGGCTAATAAACTCTTTGTTGTTCATTTTGTTTAAACGATTTAATTCTTGCTGAATAATTTGCACTTCGGCTTCAGAGCGATTGAAATCATAACGTTGACGCTTGGCATCAATGACCGCAAGTATTTGTCCTTTGGTAACCCGATCGCCTTCTTCAACATTAATCTTTTCGATAATCCCAGCAATGCGGCTCATCACATGGGACTCTTCAGGTGCTTCAAGTGTAGCGGTGGTGCTGTAGAAAGAGGATACATTGCCTGTGGTGACTAAAGCGGTTTCAACCGGAATCGCAAATTTTTCATCTTCTTTTGCTTGTTCTGCTTCGCCGCTGCAACCACTCAATACTGCAATACAAAGTAAAGGAATTGCCATTTTCTTCATGCTGATGAACCTATCCATGGGGTACCTGCTAGTGTTAAAATTTGTGAATAAAGCTAAATTATAAAAATTAACTTAAGACGTAATTGTTAGAGTCTTACCTGTGTTTGTGTTTACGTCACGTTAACTTTTGTAACTAATGTTAATTTCTGGTTATAAAGCATGAAGTGTGCCATTATTTAAAGTTGTTATATAACATAACCTTACTTAACCACTGAGTCAGAGGTGGACTTTTTAACCATCATTTGTAGTCAAAATCTGTATAAAGTAGTGTGATTGGCTAAATTGAACATCAGAGGCTAATACCGAGAGTCCTTATGGGTTGTGTTCAACTTTTTGTGACACTTCTTTAAAATAAACAATAAGAAATGACTTATGACGACGTCTACATTTGATATCAATGCAGCCATTCAAGCATTACAGAGGAATTGCTGAGTTTTTAGTAATATCGATAGGGATATGCACTTGTATTGGTGGTGAGCCCTTTGTTTAGCCATTTGTTTAGTGCTAGCTAGGTAAGACAGACTATTCTGTCTTACCGTCCCCGAGCACACCTTTTAATCGTTTCACAAGCAGGGTGCGCTGGTATTGGTGTCGAGTTGTTTATTTAGGCCATTGTTTAGTCCTAGCTAGGTAGAGAAAAGTTATTCTTTCTGCTTTGGCTGCTTTGGCTGCTTTGGCTTGATGGCTTTTTCTGTTTTACCGTCACCCATCACCCCTTTTAATAGTTCCATAGGCAAAGGAAATAGTATGGTCGAATTCTTTTCTCCGGCAATGTCTGTCAGAGTTTGTAGGTAACGCAGTAAGATCGCATTAGGTTCAATCGCTAAAGTCTTAGCGGCTTCGACCAATTTGGCAGACGCCTCCATCTCGCCAGATGCATGAATGACCTTGGCACGTCTGGTGCGCTCAGCTTCGGCCTGGCGCGCGATGGCTCGCACCATAGTTTCATTGAGATCTACGTGCTTGATTTCAACATTGGAGACTTTTATACCCCAGCCATCGGTGCGAGTATCTAAAATACTCTGAATGTCGGTGTTGAGCATGTCTCGGTTGGCGAGCATTTCATCGAGTTCATGTTGTCCAAGGACTGAACGCAGCGTCGTCTGAGCCAGTTGTGA
Source organism: Shewanella sp. T24-MNA-CIBAN-0130 (assembly GCF_040310185.1). Taxonomy (NCBI): domain Bacteria; kingdom Pseudomonadati; phylum Pseudomonadota; class Gammaproteobacteria; order Alteromonadales; family Shewanellaceae; genus Shewanella; species Shewanella sp. T24-MNA-CIBAN-0130. The sequence goes on from NZ_JBEOPP010000012.1 coordinate 85,422, forward strand.
GGTGGCTTGCAGGAAATCTTCCACATTAATGATGGCTTTTTGGGCATCAATAACCCGGAAATAGATCACCGCATTGACCTTAACCGAGACGTTGTCGCGACTGATCACATCCTGAGTGGGAACATCCATCACCACGGTGCGTAAATCGACCCGTACCATCTGTTGGATAAAGGGTATAACTATGATAAGTCCTGGGCCTTTGACCTTATAAAAGCGTCCTAGCATGAAAATCACGCCACGCTGATATTCTAGCAAAATTTTGAAAGTACTAAATAACACCACCAAGATGAGAAACATCAAGGCAACGAAAAAAAGGTTGCTATTATAGGCTAGATTTTCCATCTGTGTTTTCCTCTGTTTTAGGTTCAATGCTAGGCTCTGTGTCGCTTAGGGCTTTGATTGTTAGGGTGAGATCATCTCTTGCTATTACCTGTACTTTCTGTGAGTCCTTTGTGGGGGTATCGCAGATTGCCGCCCAAGTTTCCCCTTCTAGTAGGACAAATCCTGTACGTTCGAAACCCGCAATAACGTGAGCTTGTGCTCCTAAAATGGCGTCATCGCCGCTTACCGGTTTTTGATGTCGACTCTTCCACAGTGTCGACAGCACCCAGAGGCTAAATAGCGTAATAGTGACAGTGACCGCAGCGATAAGAGGTAAGGAAATAGTGAATTCACTCTCCGTATCCAGTAAGAATATGGAGCCAAGAGCGAACGCCAAAGCGCCGCCTAGGCCGAAGACCCCAAAGCTTGGCACCATGGACTCAGCAATTAATAATACTATCCCCAAAATCATCAGCCCCAGTCCTGCATAGTTGATAGGCAGGAGCTGAAATGCGTACAGAGCAACCAGCAAGGCAATCCCGCCCGCCACTCCCGCGATGCCTATGCCTGGGTTAAAAAATTCCAGTATCAGGCCATAAATACCTATTAACATCAAAATATAGGCAATGTTAGGGTTAGTAATAGTGGCAATAAACTTGTTACGCCAATCTCTTTGATGTTCAACCAGAGTGGCTTGGTCTAGGTTCAGTGTTAAGGTCTGCCCTTCTTGCTTTAAAGGCCAGCCATTGAGTTTTGCCAGCAGACTTGGCGCATCTTTGGCTATAAGGTCTATCACCTGACTGTCTAGTGCCTCTTCTGAGGTTAGGGTGGCAGCGTCCTTGACCGCCAGTTCAGCCCAGGCTTGATTTCGCCCCCTTAACTGAGCTAATGAGCGTATATAGGCGATGGCATCGTTTAGTATTTTTCGCTCCATCGCGCTGCCATCATTTGGCTGAGCTTCTGAGTTATCATCTGGTTTAGCAGGGGCCTGAGGCATGCCCATTTGCACTGGGGTTGCTGCCCCTAAGGTGGTAGCCGGCGCCATAGCCGCAATATGGCAGGCATAGAGTAAATAGGTGCCTGCACTCATGGCTCTGGCACCCGTTGGCGCAACGAGGCAAGCGATGGGAATGGTTGAAGCCAATATTGCCTGATTGATATCCCTAAGACTTGAAACCAAACCGCCAGGGGTGTCCAAAATTATCATTATCAGGGGAGGGCGCTGACGTTCAGGCAGTTGATTAGCAGCAGTGATTTCTTTGACCAAATATTCACTCACAGCAGGACCCATAGCGCCTTCAAACCTTAGAATCGGCACGTTTTGATTGCTGGCATCGGGAGATGAGTCCGTCTCATTTTGACCATGACAGAAGGTTGAAATAGTAAACAAACCGCAACAAATGATTAAGCGCACGTAGAGTGAGATCATTCTAGCTCCTTAATTTGAGTATTGGTTATATTTTAGCCTAATTATATGATCTGGAAAGGAAGGGCCAATATGTTCTTTGAAATAGTGCCATTACACTCGCTCTGACAACAAACTTATTCTGCAATTAAATTATTTTTTAACGGTATTAACTTATTGTTATTATTGTTTTTATTGGTATTTTTAGTGATATTTCAGAGTTTATATCATGGACCAAAGTGGGTTTGGTTTTTATTATAGAGGGCTTTAAACTAGTGCTACAGATATTAACGCCAAATAAAACTGGGTCAGCATAGCGCTGCAGTCGATTAGCTTGGAACTCATATTGGGTTAAGCTGAGTAAAAAAGTGCAAGACAGGCTACTTGCAGAGTATATGACTCAAGAAGGCATAAACATAGGTACCGGTGGTTAGCGCCCAGTGGGTACTGAAAAAAAACCAATAAAAAAGGCGCCGAGGCGCCTTTTTGATCTGACAACTAAAGTCAGCTAATTAACGCTTATCAACACTCACAAATTCTCGCGCAGACTCACCAGTGTATAACTGACGTGGACGGCTGATTTTGTGTCCTGGTTGATCTAACATTTCTTTCCAATGTGAAATCCAACCAACAGTACGTGACAATGCGAACAGCACTGTAAACATACTATTAGGAATACCAATGGCTTTCATGATGATACCAGAGTAGAAATCGACGTTCGGGTATAGCTTCTTAGAGATGAAGTATTCATCTTCAAGGGCAATACGCTCAAGTTCCATGGCTACGTCTAATAATGGGTCAACCACTTTCAGTTCTTTAAGGACGTCATGACAGGTATCTCGCATCACTTTAGCACGTGGGTCAAAGTTCTTATAAACACGATGACCAAAGCCCATTAGACGGAATGGATCGTTCTTGTCTTTTGCTCTCTCGATAAATTCAGGAATGCGATCAACAGAACCGATTTCTTCTAACATGTCTAAACAAGCTTCGTTAGCACCACCATGAGCGGGGCCCCACAACGAAGCAATACCCGCCGCAATACATGCAAATGGGTTAGCACCTGAAGAACCGGCTAAACGAACGGTCGATGTAGATGCATTTTGCTCATGATCAGCATGCAGTACAAAAATACGGTCCATTGCTTGTTCAACCACAGGGTTGACTTTGTATGCTTCACAAGGCGTAGCAAACATCATCGACAGGAAGTTACCTGCATAACTTAAATCGTTTCGTGGATAAACAAAAGGTTGCCCCATTGAGTACTTGTAGCACATTGCTGCAATTGTCGGCATTTTCGACACTAAGCGGTAAGCAGCAATTTCACGATGCTTTGGATTGTTCACATCAAGAGAATCTTGATAAAAAGCAGATAATGCACCAGTTACACCACAAAGCATTGCCATTGGGTGTGCGTCACGGCGGAAGCCTCTGAAAAAGAATGCAATTTGCTCATGCACCATGGTGTGATTTTTCACAGTGGAGACAAATTGTTCATAATCAGCTTTAGACGGTAATTCACCATATAAAAGCAAGTAGCATAAATCTAAGTAGTTCGATTCTGTAGCAAGCTGCTCAATTGGATACCCACGGTGTAACAAGATACCTTGCTCACCATCGATGTATGTAATTGCTGACTCACAAGACGCAGTCGCTAAAAAGCCTGGATCGAAGGTGAAATACCCCTTTGTCCCAAGTGTACTGATGTCGATAACGTCAAAACCTTCAGTACCTTTCTTGATAGGTAGGTCGATTGAATCGTTTCCTGGTAACTCTAATTTGGCTATATTATCAGCCATACCCCGTTCTCCTTACTTCATTTTTCTATATGAGTGCGGCATGTTAAGCGGTCATTACTCTACAGCGGATCGGGATCACAGATCAATTTAAATAAGCGTTTAAATTTGTTAGACCATAGTATATATGCGCTGAAAACCGCTCTGTGCTTGGATTAGATTAAAAAAACATTAAAAAAACTTATTTTGCATAATGTGATGTTTGTATTTGACAATCCCCACGAGTATACTTGCCTGCGTCCCTAAGGGCGACGGACATCACAGTTTAGGAATGATTAATTTACTAACTTAATAGTGGTTTCTCAATTGATTAGATGTTTGAGAGTAGTCTGTTTTTTGTTTAAAAAATGTTCCATCTTTTGCGAACATTAATGGTTAAGCAAAAAATAGAGACATAACAAAAATAATGCTCAATGGAGCGGAGTGAGCAGAACGTGAAAAAGCAAAGACCTGTCCATCTAGACCTGCAGACGATTCGCTTTCCTGCAACTGCGATCGCGTCAATCCTACACCGTATTTCCGGTGTCATCATGCTATTTGCTATTGGTATCCTTCTTTGGTTGTTAAATTCGACTTTAACATCAGCAGATGGTTTCGCTAGCGTACAATCCTTGTTCGATAGTTTCGTGATGAAGTTCATCATTTGGGGCATTCTAACCGCGTTGAGTTATCACTTATTAGGTGGCATTCGTCACTTGGTCATGGATACCGGCCGCTGGGAAGAATTAACTTCGGGTGTCGCATCAGCTAAGGCTACTTTTGGGTTAGCCGTAGTCTTTTCTATCATAGCGGGGATTTGGGTATGGTAACAAATGCAGCAAGTTTTGGACGCAGTGGTGTTCATGACTATATTCTATTACGCGCAAGTGCAGTGATCCTCGCTTGTTATACTATTTTTTTAGTTGGTTTTATCGCGTGTAGTGCCCCGTTAACTTTCGAAATTTGGAGTGGTTTATTTAGTTCACTTCCAATGAAAGTCTTTACCCTTATAACGCTGATTGCTTTACTTATCCATGCATGGATTGGTGTATGGCAAGTGTTGACGGATTACGTCAAACAGACTGCGTTACGTGGTGTATTACAGTTTACCTTTGTTATGATCGCATTGAGTTATTTAGCGTCAGGCATTGTAATAGTGTGGGGTGTTTAAGTGAGTATTCCAGTTCGCGAATTTGATGTGATCGTAATCGGCGCCGGTGGCGCAGGTATGCGAGCAGCATTACAGATTTCTAAAGAAGGTAAGAGCTGTGCGCTGTTATCTAAAGTATTCCCAACTCGTTCACATACCGTTTCTGCTCAAGGTGGAATCACAGTAGCATTAGGTAATGCTCATGAGGACCATTGGGAACAGCACATGTACGATACGGTTAAGGGTTCTGATTTTATCGGCGACCAAGAAGCCATTGAGTTTATGTGTCAAACGGGTCCTGAAGCGATTATCGAACTTGAGCAAATGGGTTTACCCTTCTCTCGTTTCGAAGACGGCACAATCTATCAGCGTCCTTTTGGTGGCCAATCAAGAAACTTTGGTGGCGAGCAAGCCGCTCGGACTGCAGCAGCCGCTGACCGAACGGGTCATGCACTGCTTCATTGTTTATACCAACAAAATGTTAAGCATAAAACTGACGTTTATTCTGAGTGGTATGCCTTAGATTTGGTTAAAAATAATGATGGTGTTGTGGTCGGTTGTACCGCGATTGAAATTGAAACCGGCAACATTGTTTATTTCAAAGCTAAAGCAACAATTTTAGCAACCGGTGGTGCAGGGCGTATTTATGCCTCAACCACTAATGCTCATATTAATACTGGTGACGGTGTGGGTATGGCTGCGCGTGCTGGCGTTCAATTACAAGACATGGAAATGTGGCAGTTCCACCCAACGGGTATCGCTGGCGCGGGTGTTTTGGTGACTGAAGGTTGTCGCGGTGAAGGCGGATACTTATTAAATAAAGATGGCGAACGTTTCATGGAACGTTATGCGCCAAACGCGAAAGATTTAGCCTCACGCGACGTGGTTGCACGTTCAATGATGACTGAAATTCGTGAAGGTCGTGGTTTAGACGGTCCTTTAGGCCCGCATTTGTTACTTAAGCTTGATCATTTAGGCAAAGAAACCCTTGAAGCGCGTCTTCCTGGAGTGTGTGAATTATCACGTACCTTTGCTCATATCGATCCTGCTGATGGTCCTATTCCTGTGTTACCAACGTGTCATTACATGATGGGCGGTTTACCGACTAAAGTGAGTGGTCAAGTTATTCGTCAGAATGACGATGGCACAGAGCAAGATGTATTAGGTTTATTTGCCGTAGGTGAGATTGCCTGTGTATCTGTTCACGGTGCAAACCGCTTAGGGGGTAACTCACTGCTTGATTTAGTGGTCTTCGGTCGTGCGGCAGGACAACATTTAGGCAAAGCATTAGACGACACTCCTGATCCAAAAGCGGCGACAGACGTAGAAATTGATGCATCACTTGCTCGTCTTAATCGTTGGGAAAGCAACAAAGACGGTGAAGACCCTGCGGTTATACGTAAAGATCTTCAATTGTGTATGCAGTTAAATTTCTCTGTTTTCCGCAGTGGTGAAGCCATGGCTGAAGGTTTAGAACAGCTGCAAGCAATTCAAAAGCGTCTTGAAAATGCCAAGTTATCTGACAATTCAACAGAATTTAATACTCAACGTATTGAGTGCTTAGAATTAGATAACTTAATGGCAACAGCGCTGTCAACTGCTTATGCGGCTAACTTCCGTACTGAAAGTCGTGGTGCGCATTCTCGTGAAGATTATTTAGATCGTGATGATGACAACTGGTTATGTCATAGCTTGTATGACCCAATGACTCAAGCTATGAGTAAACGTGATGTCAACATGACACCTCAATTACGTGAAGCGTTTCCACCGGTAAAACGTACCTATTAGGCAGGAGTTGCAAAGATGAAATTAACATTTGCATTGTATCGTTATAATCCTGATGTAGATAACAAGCCTTACATGAAGGATTACACCTTAGACGTGCCTGAGGGCACTGATATGATGGTGTTAGATGCGTTAATTAAACTGAAAGAACAAGACTCAACGCTTGCGTTCCGTCGTTCATGCCGTGAAGGTGTGTGTGGTTCTGACGGTGTTAACATGAATGGTAAAAATGGATTAGCGTGTATCACGCCATTATCGACCTTTAAAGGGAAGAAAATTGAAATCCGTCCTTTACCAGGCATGCCAGTAGTGCGAGATTTGGTCGTTGACCTGACTCAGTTCTACAAGCAATACGAAAAAATTAAGCCTTATCTGATCAATGATGAAAAGGCGCCGGCTCGTGAACATTTACAATCACCTGAAGAGCGTGCTCATTTAGATGGTTTATATGAATGTATTTTGTGTGCATGTTGTTCAACCTCGTGTCCATCTTTCTGGTGGAACCCGGATAAATTTATCGGCCCAGCCGGTTTATTGCATGCCTATCGTTTCTTGATTGACAGCCGCGACACTGCCACTGAGGAGCGTTTATCTGAACTAGATGATGCTTACAGTGTGTTCCGTTGCCATGGCATTATGAACTGTGTTGATGTTTGTCCTAAAGGATTAAACCCAACTAAAGCGATTGGTCATATCAAGTCAATGTTACTTAAGCGAGCTGTTTAATGCATGAAGAAGAGCAAAATAGTCTGACTTATTAGCTCTGTTAAGAGCCATCTTCAAAATTGAGGATGGCTCTTTTGTGTATTTATGCAATACCTCCTGTCGTTATCTTGCTAAGATAATTTCAGTCTACGTGTGATGTAACTTAAGTTACTCACTGTTATGTTTATGGCTAGTACGTGTATCAAGTTTGAAAGGAATAACAATGCACCAAGGCATCATGAAAGCCTGGCTCGAGTCGTCATATTTAAGTGGTTCGAACTCGACCTACGTAGAAGAGATGTATGAAACCTATCAAGAAGATCCGCAATCAGTGTCTGCTGATTGGCAGCTTGTTTTTGATAATCTCCCTCCGGTTAACGGTGCCTCAATAGAAGTACCCGAAATAGCCCATTCTAAAGTTCGTGACTATTTTCGTAGTTTAGCTCTACAAGGTCGTTTAAAAAACGCTACCAGCGTCAGCGATCCTGAGTTAGATGCGAAGCAAGTCAAAGTGCTGCAACTGATCAATGCCCATCGTTTCCGTGGCCATCAAAATGCCAATTTAGATCCATTAGGATTGTGGAAACGCGAGCAAGTACAAGAGTTAGATCCTGCTTACCACGGCTTAACCGTTGAAGACATGCAGCGTCAGTTTAATACCGGGTCATTCGCCTTGGGCGGTGAGACCATGAAGCTTGCTGATATTATTCATGCATTAAAGAGCACTTATTGTGGCTCGATTGGTGCTGAATACATGCATATCACTGATACTGATGAAAAGCGTTGGATCCAGCAACGTCTTGAACCCACATTAGGTAAAGCCCTGTACGATAACGATGTTAAAAAACGTATTCTTGAAGGGTTAAATGCGGCAGAAGGTATCGAAAAATACCTTGGGGCTAAATTCCCTGGCGCTAAGCGTTTCTCTTTAGAAGGCGGTGATGCACTGGTTCCGATGATGCGTGAAATCATTTACCGTGCGGGTGAAGCGGGTACCAAAGAAATCGTTGTCGGTATGGCTCACCGTGGTCGCCTAAACGTGCTCGTTAATGTGTTAGGTAAGCGTCCTGCTGAACTGTTTGACGAGTTTGCAGGTAAGCATGGCGACACTAACGGTTCCGGTGACGTAAAATATCACCAAGGTTTTTCATCAGATTTTGAAACACCCGGCGGCAATGTCCATTTAGCCTTAGCCTTTAACCCCTCTCATTTAGAAATTGTTAACCCAGTGGTGATTGGTTCTGTGCGCGCGCGCCAAGATCGCCGTGGCTGTAAAGACGGTTTACAGGTGATGCCCATCACCATTCATGGTGATGCAGCAATTACCGGGCAAGGGATTGTTCAAGAGACATTTAATATGTCTCAAACACGTGGTTTCAGAGTCGGTGGCTGCATTCGTATTGTCATCAATAACCAAGTTGGTTTTACGACATCTAACCACGCTGATACACGTTCAACCGAATACTGTACTGACATCGCTAAGATGGTTCAGGCGCCAATTTTTCACGTCAACTCTGATGATCCTGAAGCCGTTGCGTTTATTTCTCAACTTGCAGTGGATTATCGTAATGAGTTTAAACGTGATGTGGTTATTGATTTAGTGTGTTATCGCCGTCATGGCCATAACGAAGCGGATGAGCCTAGTGCTACACAGCCGCTCATGTACGCTAAAATCAAAAAGCACCCAACGCCACGTAAAATCTATGCAGATAAGTTAATCGCTGAAAACAGTATTCCAGCCGATGAAGTGACGGGGTTAATTAATCATTACCGTGATGCATTAGATGCTGGTGATTGTGTAGTGAAAGAATGGCGTCCAATGACGTTGAACACAGTTGACTGGACGCCTTATCTTAATCGTGAATGGGATGAAGATTACGCGGCTGCTATGTCGATGGAACGTCTACAAAACTTAGCTAATAAGTTAGTCGATATTCCTGAAAACCATACCCTTCAATCTCGTGTTGCCAAAATTTACGCCGATCGTACCGCGATGGCCAAAGGTGATAAATTACTCGATTGGGGGTTTGCTGAAACCTTAGCGTATGCCTCGATTCTTGAAGATAACAAGCGTGTGCGCATTACCGGTCAAGACACTGGTCGCGGCACATTCTTCCATCGTCATGCTATTTTACATAGCCAGAAAGACGGCACCACCTATTTACCTTTGCGTAATGTGGCTGATGAACAAGCGCCAATCGACATTATTGACTCGGTATTATCTGAAGCATCAGTGGTGGCATTTGAATACGGCTACGCGACTACTGAACCGGGTGGATTAAACATCTGGGAAGCGCAGTTTGGCGATTTCGTCAACTGTGCCCAAGTGGTGATAGATCAATTCTTATCATCTGGAGAGCAAAAGTGGGGCCGTTTATGCGGTCTGACGTTGCTGTTACCTCATGGATATGAAGGTCAAGGTCCAGAGCACTCGAGTGCCCGTTTAGAGCGTTTCTTGCAATTATGTGCTAACCACAACATGCAAGTGTGTGTGCCATCAACACCGGCTCAGGTTTATCACATGTTGCGTCGTCAGGTTGTGCGCCCAATGCGTCGTCCGTTAGTGGTTATGTCGCCTAAATCTTTACTGCGTCATCCATTAGCTGTCTCTAGCTTAGAAGAGCTTGCACAAGGCACTTTCCAAAATATCATTGGTGAGATTGATACCTTAGACGCCAGCCAAGTGGACCGCGTTGTATTTTGCAGCGGCAAAGTCTATTTCGAGTTACTTGAAAAACGTCGCAAAGAGAATGTGAACAATGTTGCCCTCATTCGTGTTGAGCAGTTGTATCCGTTTCCTGATGTGGAATTACGTGCGGCATTAGCTACATACCAACATGTTACTGATTTTGTTTGGTGTCAGGAAGAGCCACAAAACCAAGGTGCATGGTACTGTAGTCAGCATCATTTCTGGGCTAATATTCCTGCAGGCGCTCAATTAACTTATGCCGGTCGTGAAGCTTCTGCTGCGCCAGCATGTGGTTATCCAGGGTTGCACATACATCAGCAAGAATCATTAGTAAATAGCGCATTAAAACTGTCGTAATAGATAATTTATATAAGGGAAGTTTTCCATGAGTATCGAAATTAAGGTACCCGTATTACCAGAATCTGTTGCTGATGCAACTATTGCTACTTGGCATGTTAAACCTGGTGAGCAGGTGACTCGCGATCAAAACTTAGTCGATATCGAGACTGACAAAGTTGTGTTAGAAGTGGTTGCGCCAGAAGATGGTTCAATCTCTGAATTGTTATTTCAAGAAGGTGACACTGTTTTAGGTGAACAAGTGATTGCTAACTTTGTCGCTGGTGTGGTGTCAGGTCAAGAAGTGACTAAAGCTGAAGCATCAGCGCCTGTTGCCGCCGCAACTACCGCAACTGCTGCTGATGAGTCTAATGATGCATTAAGCCCATCGGTTCGTCGTGTTATTGCTGAGCATAATCTTGATGCCAGTAAAATTAAAGGTTCTGGTGTGGGTGGACGTGTGACTAAGGACGATGTTGATGCATTCCTTAAGTCAGCACCGGCTAAAGCTGCGCCTGTTGCCCCGGTAGCACCGGTAGCACCACTAGAAGGTCGTAGTGAGAAGCGTGTTCCTATGTCACGTCTTCGCAAAACCATCGCGAAACGTCTTTTAGAAGCGAAAAATTCAACGGCAATGTTAACCACGTTTAACGAAGTTAACATGAAGCCAATCATGGATATTCGTAAACAGTACCAAGAAATCTTCGAAAAGCGCCATGGTATTCGTTTAGGCTTTATGTCTTTCTATATCAAAGCCGTAACTGAAGCATTAAAACGTTTCCCTGAAGTTAACGCGTCTATGGACGGTGATGACATTGTGTATCACAACTATTTTGATATCAGCATTGCAGTATCGACACCTCGTGGTCTGGTGACACCAGTATTACGTGATACCGATACCATGAACCTAGCTGAAATTGAGAAAGCGGTACGTGAGTTAGCGATTAAAGGCCGTGACGGTAAGTTGTCTGTTGCCGACATGACGGGCGGTAACTTCACTGTGACTAACGGTGGCGTTTTTGGTTCATTAATGTCGACGCCTATTTTGAACCTGCCACAAAGCGCAATCTTGGGCATGCATGCCATTAAAGATCGCCCAATGGCAGTCAATGGTCAGGTTGAAATCCTGCCTATGATGTACCTAGCACTCTCTTACGATCATCGTATTGTTGATGGCCGTGAGTCAGTTGGCTTCTTAGTCGCGATTAAAGACTTCTTAGAAGATCCAACTCGTCTGCTACTTGATCTATAAGTCAGTAGATAAAACCTCGTCGCTGGCTCATATTGAGCCAGTTGGATTTGATTTGAAGTATATGGATAGATCATCATGAATTTGCATGAGTATCAGGCAAAATCTTTATTTGCCGAATATGGTTTACCAGTCTCTGAAGGCTTTGCTTGTGATACTGCTCAAGAAGCAGTAGAAGCAGCAGGCCACATTGGCGGAAATTTATGGGTTGTTAAGTGTCAAGTACACGCTGGCGGCCGTGGTAAAGCAGGTGGCGTTAAAGTTACCAGCAGTAAAGACGAAATCAGAGCATTCGCAGAAAACTGGTTAGGCAAGAACTTAGTTACTTACCAGACTGACGCTAAAGGTCAGCCAGTGGCTAAAATTCTCGTTGAAAGCTGCACTGACATTGCCAATGAATTGTACTTAGGTGCAGTTGTTGACCGAAGCAGCCGTCGCGTTGTGTTTATGGCGTCGACTGAAGGTGGTGTTGAAATTGAAAAAGTGGCTGAAGAAACGCCAGAACTTATTCATAAAGCTATCATTGATCCGCTAACCGGTCCTCAAGCTTATCAAGCTCGTGATCTTGGTTTCAAGTTAGGGTTAAACCCAACGCAAATGAAGCAGTTTACTAAGATCTTCATGGGTCTAGCAAACATGTTTAACGACTATGATTTCGCGTTATTAGAAATCAATCCACTGGTGATCACCTCTGAAGGTAACCTTCATTGTTTAGATGGCAAGATTGGTATCGACGGTAATGCATTATTCCGTCAACCAAAAGTCAAAGCAATGCACGATCCATCACAAGATGATGCACGTGAAGCGCACGCGGCTAAATTTGAATTAAACTATGTTGCTTTAGACGGTAACGTAGGTTGTATGGTTAACGGTGCCGGCCTAGCGATGGGTACAATGGACATCGTAAACTTACATGGCGGCAAGCCAGCTAACTTCTTAGACGTTGGCGGTGGAGCAACCAAAGAACGTGTTGCTGAAGCCTTTAAGATCATTCTTTCTGACAGCAATGTTAAAGCGGTATTAGTTAACATTTTCGGTGGTATCGTGCGTTGCGATATGATCGCTGAAGGTATTATCGGTGCGGTCAAAGAAGTTGGCGTTAAAGTGCCAGTGGTTGTTCGTCTTGAAGGTACTAACGCCCAATTAGGTCGTGAAGTATTAGCTAAGTCTGGTCTTGATATCATCGCGGCAACAAGTCTAACTGACGCGGCTGAGCAAGTTGTTAAAGCTGCGGAGGGCAAATAATGTCTGTTTTAATTAACAAAGATACCAAGGTGATCTGTCAAGGTTTCACTGGTGGTCAGGGTACTTTCCACTCTGAGCAAGCAATTGACTATGGCACACAAATGGTTGGCGGTGTTTCTCCTGGGAAAGGTGGTCAAACTCACCTAGGTCTTCCAGTATTTAACACTGTTAAAGATGCAGTCGCTCAAACAGGTGCAACTGCAACGGTTATCTATGTGCCGGCACCATTTTGTAAAGACGCTATCCTTGAAGCCATCGATGCTGGTATTGAGCTAATCGTTTGTATCACTGAAGGCATCCCTACACTTGATATGCTGCAAGTGAAAGTGAAGCTAGAAGAAACTGGCGTTCGCATGATCGGTCCTAACTGCCCAGGTGTTATCACTCCGGGTGAATGTAAGATTGGTATCATGCCTGGTCACATTCACAAGCCTGGTAAAGTTGGTATTGTTTCTCGCTCTGGTACATTAACGTACGAAGCGGTTAAGCAGACAACTGATGAAGGTTTCGGCCAATCTACTTGTGTCGGTATTGGTGGAGACCCTATTCCTGGTACTAACTTCATCGACGTATTGGAAATGTTCCAAAACGATCCACAGACAGAAGCGATTGTGATGATCGGTGAAATCGGTGGCACGGCTGAAGAAGAAGCGGCTGAATACATCAAAGCACACGTCACTAAGCCTGTTGTGTCTTACATTGCTGGTGTCACTGCACCAGAAGGTAAGCGTATGGGGCATGCTGGCGCAATAATCGCTGGCGGTAAAGGTACTGCTGCTGATAAGTTTGCGGCTTTAGAGGCTGCTGGTGTAACGACGGTTCGCTCTTTAGCTGACATCGGTAAAGCACTACGAACTAAAACAGGCTGGTAATATTTTATCTTCCTGAAAAAAGGCGCTTAGGCGCCTTTTTTGTTGCTTTTTTAACCTTGAATGATCGGTTATCTTGTTAACTCTATCTGGTTGTTAGTTAAATTTATAAGTATGCTTAATCTTAATTCGGGTTAAGAGATGGGATGAATGGCTAAAAGGCAGAATACCTCCACATATTCCAACTCAAACTTGCCATTTGTTTGCTAACAAGATGAATTTACCTGTTAATGGCTGCGTCAATAGCGAGTCTATTGCAACTCAATACAAGGAAGTTAGCTGCACAAAGAACTGTTTGATAACCGTTTATTATCCCGGGCTGAGGTTATTTATGACCATTGTTAGTATTGTTTTTCCATTGATTTCTATGGTGGCTCTAGGTTATGTGTTAACGCGTGCGGGTTTTTTTAATAGAGAACACATTGCGGGGATTAGCAAATTCACTTTTTATGTCAGTATTCCGGCGTTTTTATTCATCAATATGCTGGCAGCACCGTTAGCACAAAGTATTGATCCATTTGCGTTGTTGGCTTTTTATTTACCCGTACTGTTGGTGTTTGCCATAGGCTATCGCATTAATCGCCACTTTAGCCCTGTAGCACTGCAAGGACGTGACGCCAGTGCGGTATTTGCATTAGGCGCCAGTTATTCCAATACTGTGTTGGTCGGCTTGCCGATTATTACCGCAGCATTAGGTGAAGCTATGATAGGGCAGGTATTTATGATCATTACTTTTCATAGCGCCACCTTGTTCGCGCTGACTTTTATCTTAGCTGCACGAGCACAATGCCAAGGGTTTTCATGGCGACGATTCGCTCGTTCCATGGCACTGAATCCGGTGGTGATGAGTATTGGGCTAGGCATTCTAGCGAATGCCTTAAATCTTAACTTGGGGGAGCAGCTTAATGATGGCTTGGCATTATTAGCCAAACCTGCATTAGCATGTGCATTATTTGTTTTAGGCGCTAATTTAAGTTTCTATCGAATAGGTGAGCATTGGCGTTTAGCATTAATGGCAAGCAGCTTGAAAATTATTTTATTGCCAGCGTTAGTGTATATGATGGCGCATTTTGTGTTTCAGCTAGCGGTTCAGAACACTGCGATGTTGGTGTTATTGAGTGCTTCGCCGCTTGGCGTGAACGCTTATCTGATAGCTACAGAACTTAAGCAGCATGAATCAACCTTAGGTAGCACGGTGGTATTATCGACCTTGTTATCAGTGCTTAGTTTTAGTTTATGGCTAGCATTGTTGCTTTAACTTAATTTTGGAAGCTTATGATAAATGTTAACCAATAAAAAACCAGCAAATTTGCTGGTTTCTTTGCTGCCTATATATTGACTATTCGTCAGCGTGATCACATGTATCATTGGTGCAATGACCATAAAGATACAAGCTATGGTGAGTCAGCTTGATATTATGACGCATGGCGATTTCGTCTTGACGACGTTCAATTACGTCGTCAGAAAACTCAATCACTTTATCACATGTTAAACATACCAAATGGTCATGGTGTTGTTGAGTTGACATTTCAAACACCGCTTTACCACTTTCAAAATGATGACGATTTAGAATGCCTGCATCATCGAACTGGTTTAATACTCTGTATACAGTAGCAAGGCCAATTTCCTCACCTATTTCGAGTAACTTTTTATATAAGTCTTCTGCACTGATGTGCTGATTTTCTGGTTCTTGCATCAGTTCTAGAATTTTAACTCGCGGCAGAGTTATTTTTAATCCGGCTTTTTTGAGCGCTTGATTTCCATCTGTCATTGCTAATCTCTTGATTGCAGAACCAATCGGTTCATCGGTGGATAATCTAATCATTATATGTCTTGAGTTTAAAAACATAAACCTCTTAAGGTGCTTTATCAACCTATATAGAGATTATTTAGTAAAACACCCACTTAAGTTGATATTATTTGTTAAGGATCTCTCAATAAGCTTACTTATACTAAGGGATTATTGTGTCTATTTTGCTATCCGCTATTATTATGGCATCAACAAAATGAATTTTATGTGAATTTTTAGACCGTCGAATGACAACATTTTGTAACGTGAGAGCGTATTTTTGATATGGTTATTAAACGTTAATGACATTCTATGTTACACCATCACAATAAAGGACAAACAATGTACCGGCAAATTGTCGTGCTGACCGGCGCAGGTATTTCAGCTGAGTCGGGTATGAGCACATTTAGAGATCAACATGGCTTGTGGGAACAGCATCATATTGAAGATGTTGCCACCCCAGAAGGCTATGCCAGAGATATAGAGTTAGTCGAGCGGTTTTATAATACCCGTAGGCAGCAATTAAACAGTGGCGAGGTTGCGCCTAATGCGGCACATTTGGCATTAGTAAAACTTGAAGCAGAATTTACGGGTGAGCTGTTGGTGATCACCCAAAATGTTGATGATTTACATGAGCGAGCTGGGTCCAAACGATTACTGCATATGCACGGTGAATTAGCAAAAGGCCGTTGTCCACAATCATTACAAACATTTGTATTACGTGAGCCTTTTGGTGTGGATAACTGTTGCACTTGTTGTATTCCTGCTAAACGTTTACGGCCACATATTGTGTGGTTTGGGGAAATGCCTTTTGGTATGGATAGAATTCACGATGCGTTAGACCACTGTGATTTATTTATTGCTATTGGCACCTCTGGTACGGTTTATCCGGCGGCAGGCTTTGTCGACAGTGCCAACCATCAAGGTGCTCAAACCGCGGAAGTTAATCTAGATCCAGCAGATCGTCATAGCCAGTTTCAATATCACTTTACCGGTAAAGCGGGTGAGATTTTACCTCAGCTAGTTGAAGATATTTTAGCGGGTAAAGTGATTGGCAGTGAGTGACGTGTTGATTGATTCGATTGCTGGAGATGCCATCCAAACCAAGTTAGTGATTATTATGCGGGGCCTACCAGGCAGTGGTAAGTCATATTGGGTTGAACAATTTATTGTTTCTCAAGGCGTTGAACAGGCGATTCATATCCGTCAGTATGGCCTGTTCTCAACAGATAGCTATTTTTATCAGCAAGGGAAATATCGCTTTATTCCGCAAAAATTAGCGCAATATCATCAGGCTAATTTAACGGCATTTATTCAGGCGCTAGCGCGTAATGAGCCTATGGTTATTTGTGATAATACCAATATCGCGAAGTGGGAGTTTATGGCTTACGAGGCGGCTGCGAAAGCGTTAGGGTATAAGGTTAGCCTAGTGCTGGTGGGACATCCAAATGACGATAAGCATCAACAACTTTGTGCGCAACGAAACCAACATCAAGTGTCATTAGTGCATATTAAAAAAATGGCCAAATTGTTTGAACAATAGTTGTTTGAACGAGAGTTGTTGGGGCTAGGTTGTGAGGCCACAAAAATAAAAAGGCGGATAACGCGCTTTTTTATAGGTTTAAACAGACCGTTTTGCTACCGAGGCAGTGGTTAAATCAATCCTATAGATTGCAAAGCTGGCTAAAACGTCAGCCGTTTTCGGTCACTTCGCCATTTAGCCTTGTTGATTATTACTAATAAACTTGTCGGCAACATCGCTGTCTTGAGTTTCAAAACGAATGTCTAATGTAATAGTTGCATTGTCGATAGTGTTAAAACCCCCGTTATAATTAGCTGATGGGTCAACCATAGCATCATATCCGCCAATCGCATTTGGTTGTGATTGCTTAGTCATATCATGTGATCATGCATCATGGTTGGTATCTGGTAGTTCAAGCACTATGTGGTCAGAACGGGTACCAGAAAATCCGCCCTAAACGCACAGTATTATTTGATGCCACGACAAATGATATTGTCGCTAAGTCACGTTCTTGTAAGACAGATCACCTTCCTCTTTTTGTACCTATTGGCTTGTATCGCCTTCAACATAACGTCCTCCGGCCTTGAACTGCGCTCGTGTTATTTGAGCATTAGAGAGAACTTGATCTCTTGGGTCATCGTGTACCAAGGTTAAAAACCATTACATGCTTGCCACAACAACGCCAATAGGTTGGGTTAAGGACTCGATAGTGCTCTTGTGTTCGATTTCAACCGCGACACGTAAGTTATCTTCAGCTTCAACGAAGGCTTATTTATTCGCATTGTCGCAGGTAGGATGTGCTTTAGTGCTTGATTTTTCATGAATCATGGTCAATTTTTCTTCAATTTGGCGTTTGACTAAGTCAATGCCTAATTCAAAATATTTACTGCTTTGTTTTTATCCGATATTCCAAAATGGATTGCAGAATTGTGATCCAGCCACTCCCATTAATTAGAGTGTTTGCACTATATCACGTTATTTAAACGTGACGTTCTTATACTCGAACACTAGTCAGCTATGGCGAACAATACGTCAAACGGATAATTACAATAGGCTGACAAAGGGCAGAAGGGATTGTCTTCTGGGGTTAAATGACAAATTTAAGAGTAATGTATATGTTAAATAAGAAAGTATTAGCGGTAGTGATTTCTGCTGCACTTGGACTAACCGCTTGTAATGGTGATGACGAGATTGTTTACGTAGATAAACCGATAGATAGTGCTATTTCGTCTACGGTTGCTGAAGGTAAGACGTTATCAAATACACCCGATATCATCGTAAAAAGTGCAATTCAAGATGTTAGTGAAGTGACGATTACCATCGCTGCGACATCCGATTTACACGGGCGTCTCTTTGGTTATGACTATGCTATCGATGGTGAAGACAAAGATGCAGGCCTAACACGTATAGCCACTCTACTTAAAGAAGAAAAAGCCAAAACCAGCAACATGATCTTGATTGATATCGGTGATACCGTTCAAGGTAACTCTGCACAGCTATTCAATGATCATCCAACCCATCCGGTTGTTTCAACACTTAACGCCTTAGATTATGATTTATGGGTTCCTGGCAACCACGAATTCAACTTTGAAAGAGAGTTTATTGATCGTAACCTTGCTCACTTCAACGGTGCCGTGGTATCAAGCAACATCAAGTGGGAAGAGAGCAGCACTAATTACATCCGCTCTTTTCAAGTATTTGAAGTCGACGGCGCTAAAGTGGCTATTGTAGGTCTAACACCTTCAAATATACCCAATTGGGAAGCTTCTGCTCCGGATCACTTCAAAGGTCTTAAGTTTGATGAAGAATTAGCATCAACCCAAGCGGCTGTTGATACATTGATAGCAAAGCACCACCCTGATGTTATTGTTGGTGCTTTCCACCTAGGCAGAACTTCTGGTGGCGGCACTGGCGTTTACAAAATTGCCGCTGCAATGGCAGATCAATTTGATGTTATTATCGCAGGCCACGAGCACGCAACCTATATTGAAAGTATCACTAAAAGTGAGGTTGGGGCCGATATTGTTACTCAAGATATTTCTGCAGAAGGAAAACACTCCGCTGAAGATAAAACCCTTGCGGGTGTTTATGATGAATCTAATCGCACAAACAGCGTTAAGATTATCGAACCCGGTAAATGGGGCTCTGCGTTAGCCAAAGCTGATATCAAACTTAAAAAGAACGCTGCTGGCAAGTGGGAGATGGTGGATACCACACTCGCGAATATTTCTACATATAATATTGAGCAAGATACCGATATAAGTGCGCAGTATCAATATGTCGATGATATGGCTAAAACTGACGCGCAGGAAGTGATTGGTAAAGTCGTCGGTGTGTTTACCCCTGGTGGCGGCGCTGATGAAGCGGTTCATGAAGATATCAATAACGAGGTAGGCAGACTCTATACCACTATCCATACAGCCAAAGTACAAGATACCCCGCTAATGGATTTCATCAACGCGATTCAGTTACAACAATCAGGCGCTGATATTTCGGCAGCATCGCTATTCTCTGATGGTTCAAACCTTATTGACGATCAAGATTACGCTAAGAAAGATTCTACCCGTTTGTACAAGTACGATAACACCTTAATAGGTGTCAATATTACTGGTGAAAATCTAAAACGCTATATGGAATGGTCATACAGCTATTTCAACCCATACAAGGATGGTGACATTACGGTCTCATTCCGTAAGGGCGCGAAGTCATATAACTATGATCAGTTCGATGGCAAGATTAACTTCGTGGTCGATCTCACTGGTGATGTACTCACCATGGACGAGAATTATAAGGTCACCAATGAAGGTAGCCGCATTGATATTTCTGAAATCAATGGTGAGCCATTTGATTCTAATGCAACTTATAAATTAGCACTTAACAGTTACCGTTACGGTTCTCAAGTGAAGAAATATGGTTGGGTGTCTGACACTGGAGAAGATAAATTCTACGACTCTGTCAACGAAACTACTTACGCCATTCGTGACATGCTAACTGGATTCGTTCTAACCAATAAGGCGGTTAATGCTGGAGATTACATCAACAACAACTGGGAGTTTAAGCAGTACCAAGCCAATGGTGCCATTACACTCGCTCGTACTGATAAAGGCGCTGGTCAAGCACTTTGGACTCAGCTTGTGAATAAGGAGATCTGTGTCAAGATTGATCCAGAAAACCCTAAATACCCAGGGATCCTTCATTCAGTAAACTTCAACGATGCTTCTAGCTACTTTGCTAATCCTAACAAGGATAATGCAGATCAAGATAAAGTATATGAAGGTTGCGTAGAAGCTCCATAATCTAAAAATGCGATTTATAAAGGCCCGGCAACGGGTCTTTATCCGCTCTAGCTCCAAATAACACTCGTTTCAGAAGTTGCAGAAATATATTAACGTTTAGCAATAAGCTTTAAAGAACGCCCTTGTTAACAAAGCCTATTGCTAAATTTGAATGTAATTGAATTGATATTAACCATACTCACTTTATTGAGGCTTTTTAATGAAAGACTGCCTATGTTAAAAGACTACCGCTTTGCCATCCTAATCACCTTCATCTCAACTATGATATTTTATTTTTCCCCCAGCTTGAGTGAAAACTTTAAAGCAAAATCATCATTGCAACAGAGTTTTGTTGAAGCCAGAGTGACCGATGTTGTGAGCAACGAACTGGCACCCGATCTCAGGGTGCCTTCGATATTAACGGGTAAACAAGTCTTTAATGCGGAAATATTAGAAGGTCCAGAAACCGGTAAGATAGTCGAAATTCAAAATCCTCTTAGCCGCCAACACAACGTGCTGGTTGAGCAAGGTGATGTCTTTATCATGATGATCCGTATTACCGGACGAGAGAAAGTCTATTGGGCTTACAACCACAAGCGCTCAACGGCCATCTATTGGATGGGATTTTCCTTTGTACTGCTACTACTCTCCTTTGGTAAGAAAGAGGGATTTCACTCAATCGTGTCACTTTACTTTACCGCGGCGCTTATTATAGGGGTGCTTATACCCAGCATCTTCGCAGGATTTAATCCGGTGCCTATCACCATTATTTTGATGGGTATCAAAATCGTGGTTAATTTTATCTTAGTTTCAGGTTATAACCGCAAGAGTTTTTGCGCTATGGGTGGCACCTTGTTGGGGGTTATTGCAGCAGGCATCATGGCGCAAGTCTTCGGGGAATTTGCCCACCTGTCGGGTATATACCTAGATAAAGGTGAGGATGTTATCTATATATCCAATCAAGTACTGCAGGTGCGCTGGTTAATGTTCGTCGCCATTATGATATCGGCATTAGGTGCGGTTATGGACGTAGCCATCTCCATTGCCTCTGCTTACAACGAGCTTAGGATTACCGACCCAAAACTCTCACCAACTCAGTTGATGCGGGCCAGTATGAATATTGGTAGAGATATCATGGGCACCATGACGAATACGTTAATCTTGGCTTTTGCAGGCAGCTCTCTCACCACGATTATGATGGTTTGGGGTTTAGACATGCCTCTGACTCAGTTTATCAATACCCCGGTTATCGCATTGGCAATTATCCATGCACTCGCGGGCAGCGTCGGTATTGTACTGACCATTCCACTTACCGCATGGTTAGCTAGGTATATACTCAAGTGAATTCAAACTGCAGGTTTTAATTTCTGAAAGTTATCATTAATTGTATCACCGAGTGTATCGGCAA